>PLDY01000057.1 GCA_003136895.1 Candidatus Erabacter solicola
ATCGTCTCGATCGTCTTCATGTACCAGGGCCAACGCCGCATCCCGGTGCAGCAAGCGCGCCGCGTGGTCGGGCGTAAGATGTTCGCGGGCCGCTCCTCGTACATTCCGCTGCGCCTGAACAACGCGGGTGTTATCTCGATCATCTTCGCGATTTCGATCCTGCTCTTGCCGCAACAGGCGCTCTCGTGGTTCGCAGCCGCCCGCGTTCCCGCGACCTACACCCATTTCGGCTTTCTGGATCTGCCCTCGAACGGCAGCGCGGTCTCGCTCTTGCTGCAGACGTATTTCAGCCCGAATTCGTTCCTGTACAACACGGCATATTTCGTGCTGGTCGTGATGTTCACGTTCTTCTATAGTTCGGTTGTGGTCAACGTGCGCGACATCGCCGACAATCTGAAGAAGAGCGGATCGTTCATTCCCGGAATCCGGCCTGGCCAGCCCACCGTCGAATACATTCAACGCATCCTGATGCGGATCACGACGGTCGCGGCCGTCTATCTCGGTCTGCTCGCGATTTTACCTTCGACGTTGCAGCGCGGTTTGGGCGTCACGACCTTCTATCTCGGATCGACCTCGTTGCTGATCGTCGTCGGCGTCGCGCTGGACACGATGACGCAGATCGAAGCGCGTCTCGCGATGCGCGATTACAAGGGCTTCATCAAACGATGAGCCCGGCGTCGCGCCCGATTCGCTTGGTCTTCCTCGGCCCGCCCGGCGCGGGAAAGGGAACGCAAGCGAAGATGCTCGAGGAGCGCTTCGGCGCGCGTCAAATCTCGACGGGCGACCTCTTGCGTCAGCACGTCGCCGACGGCACGCACCTCGGTCAAGAGGCCAGGGGGTACATGGATTCCGGGGGGCTCGTCCCCGATAGCATCATCATCGGTATGATGGAGCAGCAACTCGCTAACCTCGACGCATTCGTCTTGGACGGGTTTCCGCGGACGGTCGGTCAAGCGGTCGCGCTCGATGAGATGCTGGCGCGCTTGAGCAAGCCGCTCCATGCCGTGATGCTGTTCGAGGCGAGCCGCGAGATGCTGTTGCGCCGATTGGCCGGGCGCTGGACCAACCCGCGCAACGGCCGCACGTACAATACCGAATTCAATCCGCCGCGCGTCGCGGCGATCGACGATCAAGACGGCGGCCCGCTCGTTCAACGGCCGGACGATACCCCGGGCGTCGTCGCCAAGCGTCTCGATACGTACGAAGCGCAGACGTCGCCGCTGGTCGACTACTACGCCAAGACCGGATTACTCGTGCGGCTCGACGGCCTCAAGGCGATCGAGGATGTGACCGCCGATGTGCGGCGCGCGCTCGATGCGCGCAATGGGGCCGCGGTATGATCAGCATCAAGTCGCCGCGCGAAATCGAGATCATGCGCCGTGGCGGCAAGATCACCTCGAGCGTGCTTTCGACGCTGTTGGAGACGGCGAAAGCCGGCATGTCGCTGCGCGAGCTCGATCGGCTGGCCGAGCGAGGAATTCGCGAGCGCGGCGGCACTCCCACGTTTAAGGGCTACAACGGTTTCCCGGCCTCGATCTGCGCCTCGGTCAACGAGACGGTCGTGCATGGCATTCCGGGCGATTACGTGCTGAAGGACGGCGATCTGCTTTCGATCGATATCGGAACGACGTTCGAAGGCTACGTTAGCGACACGGCCGCGACGATCGGGATCGGCAATATCCCCGAGGCCGCCAAGCGGCTGATGCGCGTGACGCAAGAATCGCTGATGTTCGGCATCGCCGCGATGCAAAAGGGCAATCGTGTCTCGGATATCGGCAACGCGGTTCAGCGCCACGCCGAGAGCAACGGCTACGGCGTCGTCCGGGCCCTCGTCGGACACGGCGTCGGCCGCAAGATGCACGAGGAGCCCCAGGTCCCCAATTTCGGCGAACCCGGCCGAGGGCTGATCCTCCGCCCGGGCCTGTGCCTAGCGATCGAACCGATGATCACCGAAGGCACGTGGGAAGTCCAGACCCTGACCGACGGCTGGACAGTCGTGACCACAGATGGTAAACTCGCAGCGCACTTCGAGCACACCATCGCCCTCACCGAGGATGGCCCGCGGATCCTGACGCTGCGCGAGATTCTCGAGCACGACGACGTCGCCCGGTACCGTCCAAAAGAAGAGATCGCGGCATGATCCGCAGCTTATTCACTTACGGCCGCATCACGTATAGGTACAAGGAGTTATGAAAGTCCGCCCTTCCGTCAAACGCATTTGCGAAAAATGCATCATCATCCGCCGCGAGGGAAGAGTTCGCGTCATTTGCGAGAGCAATCCCAAGCATAAGCAGGTTCAAGGCTGATGGCACGTATTTCAGGTATCGATCTTCCGCGCGAGAAGCGAATCGAGGTCGCACTCACCTATATCTTCGGCATCGGCCTCCCGACCGCTCAGCGGATTCTGGCCGAGAGCGGCGTGGACCCGAACACACGCGTCAAGAACTTGACGGAAGAGCAAGAGAAGAAACTGCGCGATGCGATCGACGGCGCGATCAAGGTCGAAGGCGATCTGCGCCGTGAGGTTGCCGCGCACATCAAGCGTTTGACCGACATCGGCTGCTATCGCGGTCAGCGTCATCGCCGCGGCCTGCCCGTGCGCGGCCAGCGGACCAAAACGAACGCCCGTACGCGCAAGGGTCCCAAGAAGACCGTCGGCGCCAAGAAAAAGACGGTCGCTCCGCCGCCCAAGAAGTAGCAGGCGGCGCGACGGCGAGCGATGCAACCGTTTCTCGCGTTCGATCACGTGCAACTTGCGATGCCGGCCGGCGGCGAGGCGCAAGCGCGCGCATTCTACTGCGGCGTCTTGGGAATGGAAGAGGTTCCCAAGCCGCCCGAACTTGCCGGTCGCGGCGGTGCGTGGTTTCGTAGTGGACCGGTGCAACTCCACGTTGGCGTCGATCCGCTCTTCATCCCGCAGCGTAAGGCGCACGCGGCCGTGCGTTGTGCCGGGTTCGAAGCGTTGCTCGAACGGTTGCGCAGCGCCGGCTCGACCGTCACGATGGCCGGAACGTTTGAGGACGGCGCGGCGCATGCGTACGTCGACGATCCGTTCGGGAATCGCCTAGAACTCGTCGGCTAGCCTTACTCGGTTGCGGCGTGGATCTTCGCCGCGCCGCGGGGCGGCTCGCGCAGCAACAGCACCGTAGGTATCGAAAGCGCGAACAGGATCGCGCAGACGCGGAAAGCGTAATCGTAGGCGAGCACCGTCGAGTTGATTCCGACTTGCTGCGCGAGCTGTGCGATTGCGGTGCCACGATCGTGCGCACTGCGCAGAAACTCCGCAATCGCCGGATTCGAGAGCGTGACGTTCGCCGAAAGCATCTGTTGTGCGAAATCTTCTCGTCGAAGCACCAGCAGCTCAAGAATCGCGATGCCGAGGCTGCCACCCAACTGACGGATCAGGGTGTAGATGCCGGTCGCGTTCGCCATCAGGCTATTGGGAATGCCGGCCAGCGAGACCGTGGTGAGCGGCACGAAGAGAAAGCCGAGCGCAAAGCCTTGCAACGAGCGCATCCAAAAGATATTCCAGTACCCGGCGTTCTGATTGAGTCCGCCCATGTACCAGGTGCCGATCGCGAACATCGCGAGGCCGGCTGCGATCGAGAGACGTGGACTGATGATGGTCGTCAATCGTCCGGCGATCGGCATGCTGATCGCGGTCGCNNGCGATCGGCATGCTGATCGCGGTTGCGATAGCGCCCGGGAGCAGCATGAGCCCCGTGTCCCAGGCGCCCATACCCAAAACGTTTTGGAAGAAGAGCGGTAGCAGCAGGTTCAAACCGAACAAGCCGAAGCCGCTCACGACGCCGATGATG
This sequence comes from Candidatus Erabacter solicola, assembly GCA_003136895.1. GTDB lineage: Bacteria > Vulcanimicrobiota > Vulcanimicrobiia > Vulcanimicrobiales > Vulcanimicrobiaceae > Erabacter > Erabacter solicola. Next base: position 3,819 of record PLDY01000057.1, read on the forward strand.
CTTCCGGCCGAGAACGAGCGCGACTTGAAGACGCGCAGGTCGACGAAGGCGTGCGGATCGCGCAACTCTCGGATGATGAAGAAGGCGATCCCCACGACCGAGACGATCGAGAGCAGCACGATCGTCGGCGAATCGAACCAATCGACGCGCTGTCCGCGCTCGAGCACGTACTGCAAGGAGCCGATACCGGCGGTCATCGCGCCGAGCCCGATCCAATCGGCGCCGCGCGTCGGTTTCTTGATGTAGGACGGGTCGCGAATGTAGCGCAGCGTCATCCAAAAAGCCAGTATGCCGATCGGGATGTTGATCAAGAAGATCAACGGCCAGCTGTAGGTGTCGACGATGTAGCCGCCGAGAGTCGGTCCGATCGCGGGACCGACCATCGC
>PLDY01000171.1 GCA_003136895.1 Candidatus Erabacter solicola
CGCGACGCCGATCGCATACGCGATCTGCAATTCGCAACGATCGGCCAAACCGGCCGCGACGATGTTCTTCGCGACGTAGCGCGCGGCATAGGCGCCCGAACGATCGACCTTGGTCGGGTCCTTGCCGGAGAATGCCCCGCCTCCGTGACGCGCCATCCCGCCGTAGCTGTCGGCGATGATCTTACGCCCGGTTAACCCGGCGTCGCCCTTCGGACCGCCGATGACAAATCGGCCCGTCGGATTGACGAAGATGCGCGTCTGCTCGTCCCGCAACGATTTTGGAATCACCGGATCGATGATGCGCTCGCGCACGACGGCGCGAATCGTATCGAGCGGTACGTCCGGGTCGTGCTGGGTTGAGATTACGACCGCGTCGACGCGCACGGGACGCAAGCCGTCGTATTCGACCGTTACCTGCGACTTGCCGTCGGGGCGCAGCCATTGGACGTCGCCGTTCTTGCGCGCGGCCGCCAGCATCTGCGTGAGGTTGTGCGCCAGCACGATCGGGAGCGGCATCAGTTCGGGCGTCTCGCGGCAGGCGTAACCGAACATCATGCCCTGGTCGCCGGCGCCGATCAGCTCGAATTCGTCATGGCCGCCGCCGCCTTTGACTTCGAACGACTTATCGACGCCCATCGCGATATCGGGCGATTGTTCGTCGATCGAGACCGAGACGCCGCACGTCTCGGCATCGAAGCCGATGTGCGACTTGGTGTAACCGATATCGGCGATCGTCTTGCGGACGATCTTCGGAATATCGATGTAGGTTGAGGTCGTGACCTCGCCCGCGATGTGAATCTGACCCGTGATCGCGAACGTCTCGACCGCGACGCGGCCGAACGGATCGTCTTTCAGAATCGCGTCGAGCACGGCATCCGAGATTTGGTCCGCGACCTTATCGGGATGCCCTTCGGTGACCGATTCGCTCGTGAAGAGCCGGCGGTAGGCCACTTACGTGCCCTCCGACCAGGACGCCATGTACTTCGTTTGTTCGGCCGTCAGCGAGTCGATCGAGATGTTCATCGCCGCAAGTTTGAGCCGCGCGACCTCTTCGTCGATCTCTTCGGGAACCGGATAGACCTTCTTCTCGAGCGTCTTGTAGTTCTTCGCAAGATACGCCGCCGCCATCGCCTGATTGGCAAACGACATATCCATCACGGCCGCCGGGTGGCCTTCAGCCGCGGCCAAGTTAATCAAACGTCCCTGGCCGAGTACCCGCACCGTAACGCCGCTCTTCAACTTATAGGCTTCGACGAACGGGCGCGGCACGGTCTTGCCGGTCGAGAGTGCTTCGAGCGCATCGAGATCGAGCTCGTCGTTGAAGTGGCCCGAGTTGCAGACGATCGCGCCTTCCTTCATCGCTTGGAAGTGCGCGCCGTTGATCACATGATAGTTGCCGGTCACGGTGACGAAGATATCGCCGACCTTGGCCGCTTCGGCCATCGTCATCACTTGGAAGCCGTCCATCGCCGCTTCGAGCGCCTTACGCGGATCGATCTCGGTGACGATGACGTGCGCGCCAAGCCCCTTGGCACGCGAGGCGACGCCGCGTCCACACCAGCCGTAGCCGACGACGACCAGGGTGTGGCCGGCCAGCAGGACGTTCGTCGCGCGGATTATGCCGTCGATCGTCGATTGTCCGGTACCGTAGCGGTTATCGAACATGTGCTTGGTCAGCGCGTCGTTGACGGAGATGACCGGGAACGGCAGCACGCCGTCTTTCTGCATCGCGCGCAGGCGGATGACGCCCGTCGTCGTCTCTTCGCAGCCGCCGATCATATCCTTCAGCAAGTGGTTGTGCTTCGAGTAGATCGTGTTGACGAGGTCGCAGCCGTCGTCCATCGTCATGTGCGGATGGCTCGCGACGACCGATTCGATGTGCTTGTAGTAGGTGGCGTTGTCTTCGCCTTTGATCGCGTGCGTGGCGACGCCGTAGTGAACGCCGAGCGCGGCCGCGACATCGTCTTGCGTCGAGAGCGGGTTCGACGCGCAGAGCGCGATCTCGGCGCCGCCGGCTTGCAAGGCAAGCATCAGATTCGCGGTCTCGGTCGTGACGTGCAAGCACGCACCGATGCGAACGCCGGCCAGCGGCTTTTCGTTGCGGAAACGCTCGCGAATCTGCGCGAGCACGGGCATGAAGGTGGCGGCCCACTCGATACGCGAGCGGCCCGAATCAGCGAGGCTGCGGTCCTTTACGTTCCCCAGCGGTCGGTCGATGAGCTGCAAAGAGATACTCCTGTTGGTGATTGTTGCGCTCGCTGATCTTTGAAACAATACAAAGCGATTGTGTCGATTCTTCGCTATCGGGCCGGAAAATACCCCACGCACGAAAGCATCCGCGAGCTCCGTGCGGAAGCGACGGCCTGTGGATAGTCTTGAAGCCTACAGCGAAGCGCTCGCGTCGGCGCGGCCGACCCCCGGCGGCGGCAGCGCTGCGACCATTGTCGGCGCGCTGGGTGCCGCCTTAGTCGCTATGGTCGCGCGGATCACGCGCGAGAGCCCCAAGCACTCCGCCCGGGCGAACGATGCCGCCAGCATCGTGGTGCGCGCCGACAGTCTGCGCGCGGAACTTCTTTCCAACCGCGGCACCGACGAGGCGGCCTTCGGCGCCGTCATCGACGTGCAAGCGCTCCCGCGTGCGACCGACGCCGAAAAGGCCGAGCGCGGCGCGCGCTTGCAGAGCGCCCTGGCGAACGCGGCCGAGGTTCCGTTGCGCTCGGCCGAATTGGCGCGCGACGTCCTCGCGTTGGCGCTCGAGGCAATCGAACTCGGCAACAAGCATCTGGCAAGCGATGCGGGATGCGCCGCCGAATTCGGCCACGCGGCACTCGCTGCGGCGGCGTACAACGTCCGCGCCAACCACGCCTGGCTGCACGACAAGAGCCTGGTCGAATCTAACGAGGCGCGGCTGCACTCGCTGGAGCACGATGGGGCGACCTTACTCGCACGCGTGCGCGAATTGGGTTCGCCGGCCGCAACGTAACGAGCGGCGCGAGCCCCACGGCGGCGGCGTCGATCAGTTCGAAACGCGCCTGCTGTAGGAGCGTCGCGAGAACGAGCACGCCTTCGAGCCACGCGAAGCCCTCGCCGATGCAGATGCGGTTGCCGCCGCCGAACGGAAAGTAGGCGAACTTCTCCGGCGGTTTGGCCCCGTCGAGCCAACGCTCGAGCGAGAAGCTCCCGGGTTCGGGCCAGTAGCGCGGGTTGCGATGCGTTACGTATTGGCAGACGAGTGCGACGTCGTGCTTCTTCAACTGATAGCCGCCGAGTTCGACCGGCTCCGTTGCGACGCGGCCGATCAGCCAGGCCGGCGGATAGAGGCGCATCGATTCGGAGAATGCGGCGCGCACCAGCGTCAGCGCCGGCGCATCGTCGAGAGCGGGCCGGCGGCCGCCGAGAACCGCATCGAGTTGCGCGACGATGCGTGCGGCATCCTCAGGGTGGCGTTGTAACAGATAGATCGTCCAGGAGATCGCGACCGCCGTAGTTTCGTGGCCGGCGATCAAAATGGTCATCACTTCGTCGCGGATCTGTTCGTCGCTGAGACCCGAGCCGTCCTCGTCACGAGCCGCAAGCAGCAGCGAGAGCACGTCGCCCGAATCGTCGCGGCTGCGACGGTGTTCGGCGATTAAGCGTTCGACTGTCGCATCCAGCTGCGCGCGGGCGCGCCGAAACTTCTGCGTGATCGGCAGGAACGGGAACACATCCAGCACCTCGCCGAACGGCGCGACCGAAGCCGGAAACGTTTCCATCACCGCCGTCAACGCGCTCCCGATGCCTTCGGTGTCGGCCGAGAGATCCGCGCCGCCAAAAAGCGTCTCCGCCGCGATATCGAGCGTGATCCGCATCGACTCGTGCTCGACTTCGATTTCGTCGCCGTCGTTCCACGCCGCCAGCCGGCGCTGTGCGGCGGCGATCATGCCGGCGCCGTACGCTTCGATGCGTTTACGGTGGAAGGCCGGCTGGACCAAGCGCCGATTCGCAATATGCTCCGGCGGCTCCGATGTCAGCAGACCGTTGCCGATCAGACGGCGCAGGCGCTGGATGCCGCGACCTTTGATGAACGAACGCGCTTTGGTGACGAGCAAGTCTTCGATCGCGTCGGATTCGTCGAACAAGTACACATCGGCGCGCATTCCGTGAAGCCGCGAGACGGGGCCGTAGCGGCGCGCCAATTCGAGGAAATAGTCCGGGAGCGTGCTAAACCGGCGCGTCACGAACGCGAGGCTTGCGGCCCAACTCGGGCCGGGACACGGCTGCGCGGACATCGCGGGCGACCTTCGCGCCCGCGGTGCCGTCCACCGTCTAACGGCCGCTGAAGTGCAAATTCGCCTCGATCGTACGCGGTCGCGCGTAGTGATTGCCTTGCGCATTGAGGTAAGTCACGCGGTACGTATCGTTGAGCAAATTTCGAACGCGGAGCGCTAGCGCGCAGCCCGGCCCGAGCGAGAAGCCCTTTTCGGCGTCGAACGTAAGGTGCGGTGGCACCTTGCAGTTGTCGTTGAGCGGTTCGCAGACCGCCGACGTGAGCCCACTGCCGTATTCAGCGCTTGCGGAAAACCATCCACTCCGCCGATCGTCGAGCAAGAAGCCGCCGTTGAGATCCCAGCGCTGATCGTGATCCGCCGGAATCCAGTCGAGCGCGGGGCCGGAAAAGCACGGCGCTAACAACTGGGTCTCGCAATCCTTGACGACCGCGTAGGTGTGCGTCGCCGAGAAGTATACGCGACCCGCGCGGACCAGCGGCGTCTGGTAAACCATCGATTGCGTCGCGATGCGTCCCGCCCGATAGTTGATGTCCTGGTGCAGGTTCGTGAAACCAACTTGGGTATCGTCGATCAGGTCGGCTGCGTTCTTCGCCATCACGCGCAGGCCAAGGTCGCCGCCGCCGAGCGGAACGTGGCCGCCGAGTTCGATGACGCTGTCGCGCTGCGGGAGGAGATCGAACGAGCCACTGTTCGGAACGATCTGCGCGGCCGCTGAGGGCGAAACGTTTTCGAACGAATACGGCGTGAAGAATCGTCCGTAATAGGCATACGCGCTCGCTGACGGACTGAAGATGCGCGTCACCTTGATCCTCGGACTGAATTGACCCGAGCCGGTGCGGAACTCGCTCGAGCCCAGCTGGAACGTATCGTAGCGCAGTCCATAATCGAGCGCCCACGTGGCGCCGAACTTCCAGCTGTCTTGGAGATAGGCTTCAAATGTGTGGCCAAGATTCGGCGCCGCATCGGTGACTAAGAACGGCGCTGTGGAAAACGGGTTCTTCGGTTGCAGCGTGACTTGGTAGAGTTTGGTGACGGTCGTAACGTCGAACACGCCGCCGGCCCGCACTTCGTGACGGTCGCTGCGCAATGCGTAGTCGGCACTGAACCGGTAATCGGTCGAGGTGCGATCCGCCAAGACCGAATTCGAGCAGGTGGCCAAGTCCGCCGTGCAATCGGCCGTCCCGTTTGCGACGCCGAACGCGATGTCGTTGGCGAAATCCGGAGAATCATCAATCCGCGAAACTTTCAGGCTAGGCCCGAACGAAAGCGAGCCGTGCCCGCCGATTGCGTGCCGGTACTGAATCGAACCGAACGTGTCGGTCTGTTTCTCGTTGTCGTCCTGGGTGAACGGTGCGCCGTTCGCGACGTCGGGCGGAATCTGATAGGTTTGAAACGAGCGGCTGAACGTCGCGTCGATGACGTCGCCGCCGCGCGGCAGACTAAAGCGAAGATACTGGTTGCTGTCGCTGCCGGCACCGTGCGGCGACGCCGGATCGGGGAGATCGATCGCCCGGCCATCGCGCTCGTTCCGAAGCGCGAACGCAAAGGCGCCTTTCCCGAGCGGCGCGTGATACGCCAGAGTGGAATCAAAGCGCCCGAACGAGCCGCCGCTCAAATCGAGGTCGTAGCCGGCGGCGCCATTGCCGGCGCGCGTTGCGAGGTTAACGACGGCGGCAAACTTTTCACCGAATTGCGCCGGGTACGCGCCTTCGAGAACCTCGGCAAACGCCACGTTGGCCGGTTCGATCTCATTTCCGATCACGCGGTTGAGCGCTTGCGGCACGGCAACGCCGTTGACGACGTACGCAATGTCGGCGTGATCACCGTTGATGTGCACGACACCATTTGCACCGCGCGCCGCGCCAGGGACTTGCAACAGAATCTCGGAGAGATTTCCGGCGGCCGGCGAGCGCGCCAGGGCTTCACCGTTGAGGACGACATCCGTCCCCGAACGTCGCGCCACCGGCCCGCCCACGTTCGTGCTGCTTTGCGCGATCTCGCGCAACGGGCTCAGCCCGATCGTGACGGCGATATCGCTGCTTCCGAGATCGACCCGAACTCCACCGCTTCCGGCCGCCGTTGAAACGGCTATCTCGTACGTCCCGACGGGGAGCGCGGCGAACGTGAATCGCCCAGCGCGGTCGGTCTCGACCTTGATCCTCAGATTGTTCCCGCTCAGGCTCACGACGGCGCGCGCCACGGGTTGCCCCTCGAACGTGACCACGCCCGCGATCCCCGCCGTCTGTGCGGAGGCGCCTTGGGCGGTCGCCAGGATGAGCACCGCAGCGCAAGCGAGGCAAGAGAATCGAGATTTGTAGGACATTCGACCAAAATATGCTAGTCAATTGCAAATACCTCTGATTCCAGAGGCCAAAGAACCCAGAAACTGCGATTTTCTCGCAAAAGCTCATGGAAGCGGCGGAGGCCGGCTGCCCGGCACGGAAATGGTCGCTCGTGAAGACCATGTACGCGACGACGGCCCGTCGCGCGGTCGTCGACCTGCTCAAGGGAGAACGCCGCTACCTGACCGCCTCCACCATTTTCGCGCTGCTGAAGCGAGACAACCCGAAGCTCGCGCTGTCGACGGTCTACCGGACCCTTGAGACCTTGACTGAGCTTGGCAGCGTCTCGAGCCGGACCGAGCCCTCCGGTGAGGCAAGCTTCGTCTACTGCAACGACGAGCACCACCACCACGCGATCTGCACGGTCTGCGGCCACGTCGACGAAGTCGACTGCGCGGCGATGGAACAATTCCGCGCGGCGCTCCTCGCCAACCAGTCGTTTACGCTCGACGAGCACTCGGTGGAGTTTTACGGCCGCTGCACGCGTTGCCGGTAAACGGGTAAGGGAGACTCAACGCACGCCGGAGGTCACCCCACTCAATGTCGATCGTCACCCGCGCTCAGGTGCTGGGCGTGTCGAGCGCCCTCGCGCTCGGTTCGTCGCTACTGACACAATTTTCGTTTGCCGTTCAAAGAGCCGACGCGGGCGACGTCAAGAGCCTCAACGCTGCGATCGCGCTCGAGCGCGCCGGCGTCACGGCATACACCGCCGCCGCAGCCACGGGTTTCCTTTCACCGCCCGTGCTGGATGTGACGAAGGCGTTCATGGCCGATCACGTCGCGCATCTCGCTGCGTTGACCACAGCCCTCAAAGCGATCGGCGCAACCGCAACCGACGAGACCGCAAAACTCGATTACCCGACGCTCGCAACCGAAGCGGATATCCTGAACTTCGCCTATACCATCGAGCGCCTCGCCGCCAACTCGTATCTCGGAGTTATAGCGACATTCAAGAATCGCGACCTCGCCAAAATCTCCGCGACGATCCTCGGCGTCGAAACGACGCACGTTGCGCTGCTGGCCGAAGCTCTGGCAAAGGGCTTCGCGTATCCAAGCGGTTTCGCGGGACCATAAGACTTCAGAGCAGTTGACTGTTAATTAGCGGTTTGTTGCCAGCGCTACAGCACCAAATCCAAGAACGGGCGGATATCGTCCTCTTCGACTTCCATGCCGACGCCGCGCACGTTCCAGCGCGGATCGTGAAAATCCGAACCGGCGGTCATCACGAGACCGTGCTGCTTCGCGAGACCGCGGAAGTGCGCGATCTGCGCCGACTGATGCGTCGGATAGAAAACCTCGAGACCGGCAATCCCCGCCTCGACCAGTTCGTCGATCAGCGCTTCATCCTTAAGACGTCCGGGATGCGCGAGTACCGGAACGCCGCCCGACCGGGCGATCGTCGCGATCGCGTCGTGCGGGCGGATATAGTGCGACGGTACGTAGCCCGGCCGACCCGGTGAGAGTAGCGTGCGAAACGCGGCTTCGACACTCGTTGCGAATCCGGCGCGAACCAGCGCCTTGGCCACGTGCGGGCGGCCCAGCGTCGCGTTCCCACTCGCTTCGGCGCGCACGTGGTCGAGCGTCAACTCGTGCCCGGCTTTGCTAAGGTTCTCAACCATCTCGGCGGCACGCGTTTCGCGAAACTGCCGGTTTTGATCGACGACTTCGCGCAGCGCGGGCGCCGCCAATTCGAAACCGTACCCCAACACATGAACTTCGTTGCCCCGATAGGTCGTGTTGATCTCGATTCCGGGGACGAGCTTGAACCCGTCGGGGCGCAACGTGTCGTATGCGGCCAACGAATCGTGGTCGGTCACCGAGACGATGCTGACGCCGCGCGCCTGCATCGCCGCCGTCAGTTCCGCCGGCGAGAACGTCCCGTCGCTCTCGTAGGTATGGCAATGAAAGTCGACGAGCACCGGGCGCGCTACGACCGAGCCCGCGCCTTCGCCTTCTTTCGCGCCTTGACGAAATAGACCAAGACCCGCTTCTCCTCGCGGAAACCGACCAAACTCTTCTGTTGCGATGGATCGCGCAGCGCCTCAAGGGCGTACTCGATCAGTTCGTCTTGAGCGGCCGGGTCCTCGTCGCCGAAGTCGTCGTCGACCGCGGGGCTCTTGAGCAACTGGTCGCCGAAGCGCTCGGCGACCAGCGCCGTTAACATCTGAAGCTCTTCACGCGTGAAGCTGCTCGCCTCGCGAGTCACCCGGACGAACGTCATCCCGTCGTCGCACTCGCACTCGACCTCGAGCGCTCCATGCGGCTCGCCGTCGAACGCCGTGAACGTGCGGGTGTGCTCCAGGACTAGCTCGCGCACCGCGGCTTGCGAGGGGCGATCCAGACGCTTGCTGACCGCAAACGAAACCGTCAGCGTGCCGTCGTTAGGGTGCGAGACGAGGGTCGCGATCTCCGGAAACCGGACGAGCAAAGCGATAACAAGACCGACGGCGTCGGCATTCTCACTCGCGGTTCGGTTCGTGGTTCGCACAATGGCCTCGACGGGCGGAGGAAAAGGGGGTGAAAGGGGCTCCCGGGCGGAGGGGGGTGACCTGTGTTCGGAACGGCCGGTCAGTCCCCTATCACCCCTCCCCAGAGTTTCAAAAAGGTCCGGGGGGTCCCCATCGGCCCCGCGAAGGTTCAACCCGGGAGGGCCCTGCGGCGGTTGCTCGCAGCCCTCCCGGCACCCAGGGCCACACCTCCAACCTAAACCGAGAGGACTCAATGCGTCGCGCACTCTTGACCCTAATACTGATCGCCACAGCGACCGCCGGATGCAGCCGTGGTGGCGATTCCGGAGCGGCGACGGCGCTGACCGGCACGTTCGCGCTTCCGGGGAAAGCGCAGACGGTCGACGCGAAATTGCTCGCTACCTTCGGTGACGGCCGTGATGCGCAACTCGACCTCAGCGAGACGCAGCGCCCCGACGGCGCTCTGGTCACGAGTTACGATATCGACATGACCAAGAAGCTGCATATGATCGTGATCTCCGACGATCTCACGACGTTCCAGCACGTGCATCCGGTGTTGGGCGCCGACGGGCACTTTACGATGCATCTCCGGGTACCGGCGAGCGGCGGCTACCACGTCTATGCCGACGCCGTCCCGCACGGCGACGGGCAACAAGTCTTCCGCTTCGACGTGCCCTTCGGCAACACGCTCTCCAACGCGCCGGACCTCGCCGCCACTCCAGCGACCGGACACGCGGGGCCGTACGCGGTCACGCTCGACAAGCTCAAACTCGATGCGGGCGGCACCACGATGCTTACGGTGCACGTGACAAAGAACGGCAAACCCGCTAAGGACCTCGCTTCGTACCTCGGGGGCGCGGCGCACGCGGTCTTCATCAATGCCAAAGACCTCACGTACATCCACGTCCACCCGGTGCAAGGTAACGAAGCGGCGGCGATGGGCGATATGGCGATGGGCGACATGAAAGAACTCTCCGGCTCGGCCAAAGTGAACCCGATGATGATGTTGCACGTCGCCGCGCCCAGCGCCGGCACGTACAAGTTGTGGCTCCAATTCCGCGGCGGCGGCCGGCTCTACGTCGTCCCATTCGTCCTGACGGCGGCCTGACGCCGGTAGCGGGCTCGGTTCGCCTACCAGGCCGCTTCCTGGGAATCAGAGTATTGGCGTAGACGATGGGAGCACCCCGAACCCGGATCGAGCCACCGACGCCGGAACAAGCGACGTTCCTCGAACGGGCGATGACCCAGTACGGCAAGGCGACCTACAATTTCGCCTACCGGCTGACCGGCAACGAATCCGACGCCCGCGACCTGGCCCAGGATGCCTTCATCCGGGTCTACAAGGCCTGGCGCTCGTTCCAACCGGGGACCAGCTTCCTCTCCTGGATCTACCGAATTGTAACGAATCTCTACAGAGATGAACTTCGGCGGCGAAAAGGACGTTTCCAGGAAGAGATCCCCGAGGACAACGCGCCCCAAGAGTTCGGCGGCCAGCGGCCCCTGGCAGTCACCCCCATCGAGGACTACGTCGAGCGCCAGCTCAGCGAGCCCCTCTCCCTGGCCCTAGCGCAACTCTCGTCCGAACAACGTCAAGTCGTGCTCCTCGCGGACATCGAAGAATACAGCTATCAGGAGATCGCGGAAATCATGGGCTGCTCGATCGGCACGGTGAGATCCCGACTCCACCGTGCCCGTGCCCTCCTCCGCCGACTCGTGGAACGAGCCCAGAAAGAATCATGACCGACCACCTCAGTAGCGAACTCCTCATCGACTATCTCCGCCGGGAACTGCCCCCTCAGGACGATGCGTTGGTGCATGTCCATTTGGACACGTGCACCGCGTGCCGTCGCGAATACGAGGTCGAAGCCTCGCTGACCGAAGCGTTGCGTGCCGCGGCCGCACGCGAGGAAGTCGAGTTTCCGTCGCTCGTCGCGGCCAGGGTTTGGGAAGAGATCCGTAACGCCAAGCCGAGCCCGCTCGCGCAGATCGCGGCGCTGTGGCGCCCGCTCGTCGCATTGCCGGTAGCGGCCGCGCTCGTCTTTGCCGTTTTCTTGGTCGGCCCGATGTCGCATAGCGGGCCGAAGATCGCCGCCTCCTACTACCTCGAAGAGCACGCGGCTCAGCAAGCCCAAAACCCGTTGACCGAACGCGGCCCGGCGGCCAGCCATTTCATCGAGACGTCCGCGCTGGATTCGGACACCTCAACCGAACTCGCCGACGAAGCCGACTACGGGGTAGCCGCAACCGGCGTTATCGATGCCGTGCGTTAAGCGCCGCACCGTCTTCGCTCTGGCCCTCGCGTTGATCGCGACGGTTGGCGCGAGCACGTCGCGCGCGCTCGCCTCGACGACGCCTGAAGGCCGCGCCGGCCAATTGCTGCGCGAGAGCATCGATGCGCCGAAAAACGTTTCGTACGTCGGGCAGTTGGAGACGATCCGCTTCAGCTCGAATCACGCCAACGCGACGATCGTACGCATCGAACACCGCGCGCCCGGCATGACGCGCCGCTGGTACCTCGCGCCCGAAGCGTTGTACGGTGATTACATCATCACGCGCGGAAGCGCCAACTATCAATTCGATACCAAACAATCGCGCGTGACCGTCTCGCATAACCCGTCGCTCGATAGTCAGATCGCGGCGAACGACAGCATGAGCCGCGTGATGACGAATTACCGGCCGGTGCTCGCCCGCAACGACATCATTGCAGGCCGCCCCACGGTCTCGCTGATCCTGATGAACAAGTATACCGGCGAACGCGTGATGCGGATTTGGATCGATCAGACGACCCATCTCGTCCTGAAAAAAGAAGAATATCACGGCAACGGCTCGGTCGCGTCGCAGACGCGCTTCGAAGAGTTGCGCTACACCAACGCGATCCCCGACGGTATCTTCGCAACCGAAGCACCCGCCGGGTTCGCGCAGGTCGCAGGTCACGATTTCGCGATGCCGTCCTCAGATATCGAACGCGTCATTCGCGATGCCGGCTTCACGCCGATCACGCCCAAGTCGCTGCCACAGGGTTTCGCACTTGTCAGCGGAGACGCCACGACCGTCAACGGCGTCCGCACGCTGCATCTCGTCTACTCGGACGGCTTGCGCGGAATCTCACTCTTCCAAAATGCGACGGGCGCGGCCGCCGATTTCGGCAGCCTGCCGCCGCACATCATCTATTTCGAAAACCACGATGCGCAGTACGTCGAGGATGGGCCGACGACGCTGCTCACCTGGCAAGAAAAGGGCCTGCACTTCGCGCTGGTCGGCGACTTGCTCCGCAACGAACTGGTCGAGATCGCGAAGTCGGTCGTACCCTAACTCTTCACGCCGAAGGTTGGGTCGACCGGTTTGCCGGCGATCGCGTTGAGGATCGCTTTCTGCAGACCGTCGACCGGCACTTCGCCCGACCCGACGGCCAGAATCCTTCCGTCTTTGCCGATCAGCACGATCGTGGGAAAGCCGCCCTGCAAATATTTCTTGGCGACATCCATCGCTCCGTCGAACGCGACCGGATAGCGCGCGCCGTATTTCTGCGTGAACGAGATCACGTCGGCTTGCGACTCAGGACCCGTATCCATGCCGGTCGCGCTGCCTGAGACACCAATGATGTTCGCTTGCGCCTTGTAGGAATCGTGCAGCTTGCTGAGGATAGGCGCTTCGCGCTGGCAGTGCTGACACCACGTCGCAAAGACTTCGAGCAAGGTCGGTTTACCGCGGGCGGCGCTGAGGTCGAACGGTCCGCCGGTCGATGAGACGGCGAACGCCGGCGCCTGCGAGCCGATCGGAATCTGCGCGTAGGTCGGCGCGTCTGAGGCGGTTTTCACTTCCCCGTTGCGGTTCGCAATCACAACCGCGGCGATCATCAATACGGCGATCACTGCGAGCGAGATGTAAATGATCAAGCGGCGGCGCTTGATCGATGCGTCGAGTTCGGCGCGCGAGGGAGGGCCGCCGCGGCGGCGTTCGGCACGATTCATGGAGTTACGCTTCGTCCCCGGCTGAGCCGGCACCGCCCGCAAGACGGCTATCCACCGCGAGAATGCCGGGGCCGAATCGGACGATCGCGTACGCCAGCAGCGCCAAGACGACGTCGCCCGCAACGTGACCCCATGAGGGCGGCGTCCGCACGCCCGCGCCGAAGCAGCCGCAGTCGGCCGGGATCTTCCGGATAACGAGCGACGCGACCGCAACGCCGAAGAGCACGAACTGGCCGGTTGCGACCCACGCGGCGACGCGCGTGAACAGCCCGAGCACGAGATAGCCGCCCAACAGAATTTCCAGATACGGCAGAGCGACGCCGATCGGCCCGACCACGACCGGCGGCAGAATCCGATAGGCCGCAACCGTGGCCGCGGTCGCGGCCGCGCCGTCGTGCGCCTTGAGCACGCCGGCGATCAGCAACAAGAGTCCGAGTGCGACCCGTACGGTCGCGATTATGATGGCCATGCTTCAACTCGCTCCAAGATCGTGCGCTGCGCAACGGGAATCGCGTGCGGATCGGCGCGTTCGCCCTGCGCCGAAGCGGCAGCGTGCGCGCGAATCGTCGCCGCAACCGAACGTGCCAAGGTGGGCACGTCGTAGCCGCCTTCCAAACAATAGACCACGCGGCCGCGCGAGTATTCGCTCGCGACTTCGCGAATAAGACTCGCCAGCGCACCCGCTGCTTGTGGACCGTCGGCGCCGAGATCGCCGACCGGATCGCCGGTCGCATAGTCGTACCCGGCGCTGACCACGATCAAATCGGGACGCACGCGCCGCGCGATCTCGGGCAGCGCGCGCTGCCAGGTCGCGACGAATGGTTCGGTCCCGTAGCTATGCGGCGGCAACGGCACGTTGACGACGGCCCAATCATCGCGCAGAGCTTGTTCGTTCGGGCCGCCGGTCATGGGATAGGCCGGGTAGGCGTGCGTCGAGACGAACGAAACGCCGTTGCGCGCGGCGGCTTGCGTGCCGTTACCGTGATGGTAATCGAAGTCGACGATCAAGGCGCGGCCGCCCGTCGTCGCTACGAAGGCGTGCGCTGCGATCGCGGCGTTGGCAAAGATGCAGAAGCCCATGCCGCGCGCCGGCTCGGCATGATGTCCGGGCGGACGCACCAGCGCGAAAGCCGCCCCTTCGGTCTCGACGGCGCGCTCCATCGCTACGATCGCGCCGCCCGCCGCGCGTCGCGCGACATCGAACGAGGAGCCGTCGAGCACGGTATCGCCGGTCGAGAGATACCCCGCGCGATCGCCGAGCGCCGCAACGTCGCGCCGCACGCGTTCGACGTAGGAGGCCGGATGAACCAATTCGAGCTCGGCATTGCTCGCGTCGCGCGCGGTTTCGCGCGCACCGAAAAGACCCGCATCCTGCAGATGCTGGGCCACGCCCGCGACGCGGTCGGGCGATTCCAAGTGCTCGATCTGCGCGAGGTGGCGCGTGTACAGTTCGTCGTAGACGACGATCAAGGCACTCGTTCCTCGCGCAGCGCGCTTACTTGTGTTTGGGGCTCGCCGTCGGCTTCGGTCTAGGCGCGGCCGGCGCGTTCAAGTCGTCGATCGTTTTCTGAAGGTCCTTGGCGGGTTGAGAACCGGCCTTCAGGAACGGTTTGAAGCGCAGGTAAGAAGCCCGCGCCTTGTCCTTTTGATTCGTGCCGGCATAGCACTTGCCCATCACGAAGTAGAACTGCGGATTAGATTTGAGGAAATCGGCCGCATTCTTGTCGATCGCGTCGAAGATCACCGAACATTCCTTGTAGTTCTTCAGCTCGAAATCCGAACCACCGATGCCGGCCAGGGCCTGCGGCGTGTGCGAGAGTTCGAACGCGCGGCGGTAGGCGTCGCGCGACTTGTCGTAGTGATGCTGGAACGATTCGACTTGGCCGATCTCGGCGAAGACGTTCGGATCGTTCGGAGCGAGCTCGGCCAGACGGCTGAAGTAGGTCAGGGCCTGCGCGGGCTTGTTCTGTGCGAGCGAGAGATCGCCGAGACGCTGCAAAGCATCCCCGTTGTCACGCTTATCGCCGAGCGCGGCTTTCCACTCGGTCTCGGCGCCGGCCTGATCCTTATTGCCGATCATGAAGTCGCCGTACGCGAGGTGCACGCCGGGCACTGCCGGGTACGCGCTGACGGCGCGCCTGATAGCGGTCTCCGCCTCCGCGCTCATCTTCTCATTTTGATAGACACGGAATTCCTCGACCAGGACCGCACCTTTGGCATCGTTGCTCGGCACGAGCGGCAACAGTACTTCGTACTCCGCGATTGCGTCCTTGACGATGTGACCAGCGGCGAACAGACGCGCCTTGCCCAGTATGGCGTCGACGCTCTTCGGGTCGACGGTCAGCGCACGATCGAAGGTCTGCTGGGCGAGCGCGATGGCACTCTGGTCGATGTACGAACGCGCCTCGAGCACGATCGGCCCCGCATCCTTGGGATCGAGCTTGGCGGAGCTTTCGAACGCCGCGCGCGCTTCGTCGTATTTCTTCTCCTGCGCGAGTACGAGTCCGTAATTCTCCCACGAGCGCCGATCGGATGGATTGAACGTCGTCGCGCGTTTGGCGACACGCTCGGCGTCTGGCGCGCGATCGGTCTGCATGTACAACGACGTCAGCGGCAGGAGCACTTGCGCGTTGGTCGGTTCGAGGTTCGCGGCTTGCTCGAAGTCGGCGGTCGCCTCTTTGATCTTTCCGAGCTGTTGGTTGGAGACGCCATCGAAGTAGTAGATTTGAGCCGTCTTGGTCCCCATCGAGAGCAGCTTCTGTGTCAGCGCGAAGGCTTTGTCCGGATGGCCCGTCTCAAGGTAGAAACCGGAGAGGTCCGCGAGCGACTCCTTGTCGTTGGGGTTCGCTTTGATCTTCGCTTCCAAGCGGGGGATTGCGACCTCGGGCGGCTCGGGTGTCGCCGTGGGCAGCGGCGCGGGCGTGCCGGTGGCCGTGGCGGCCGGTGCGGGGGTGGCGCCGCGAGGGGCGCCTGAGACGACGCCGGAGGCTCCCACCACAACGGCGGCTGCGAATAGGGCGACGATCAGCGGGCGAACGAAGTTCTTCAAGTGACGTATCCGATCAGGTGTGTGCTGCGGCGTTCGATGTGACCGCCTTGGTGAGTTCTGGAACGATTTGGAACAGGTCGCCGACCACGAGCAGGTCCGCGAATTCGCCGATCGGCACCGCTGCGTCCTTATTAATTGCAACGATGGTACCTGCGGTGCGCATCCCGACCTTGTGCTGAATGGCCCCCGAAATACCCACGGCGATATAGAGCGATGGACTGATTGTCTTGCCGGTCTGCCCGACTTGGTGGCTGTGCGGGATCCAACCGGCGTCCACCGCCGCGCGCGAGGCGCCGACGGCGCCGCCGAGCGCATCGGCGAGATCTTTGAGGATGGTCTTGAACGGTTCGGGACCGCCCAGACCTCGTCCGCCACTTACGACGACTGAGGACTCTTCGACGCCGAGCTCCCCGGCAACTTCGACGACCTCATCTTCGATCTTCATCTTATATGATTTTCCGGCCGGCTTCGTGAGTTCGTTAACGTCGCCGGCGCCTGGACCGGGCACGGCCTTGAACGAGTTGGGACGGATCGCGGCGACGCCGTACTCGCCCTTGAAGGCGCAGGTCGTGATCGTGAGGCCGCCCAGCTTCGGCGAAACGCAGTTCACTTTGCCGCTATCGACCGAGAGATCGACGATATCCGAGGTGAGGCCCGCGCCAAGCCGTGCAGCCAAGCGGCTGCCGGCGTCGCGACCGGCCATCGTGTTCGGCACCAAGACGAGCGCCGGGCCAGCGGCGCGAGCGACCGCTTCGAGATAATCGACCTGCGGATCGACCAAGAATGCGTCGATCTCCGTGTCTTCGCTGATGTGGATCGCGTCGACCGGATAGGCTTTGACGGCATCGCTCGCCGCGCGCGCACCTTTTCCGAGGATGACGGCGTGCGTCTTGCCGCCGAGCGCAGCCGCCAGCTCCTTCGCTTTCGTCGCGATCTCGAGCGAAACGCGCCGCGGCTTGCCAGCGCTGTGTTCGATGAAAACGATGACGTCGCGCATCAGATCAACTTCTTCGCATGTAGAAAATCCATGATGACCTTGGCACCTTCGGCGCCACTCGAAACCTCTACGACTTTGCCCTTGCCGCGCGCCGGCGGATCGGTCAACGCGACGAGTTCGGTCTTGGCTCCGCCGCTGCCGATCGGATGTTCGAGTGCGAGTTCGGCCAAGGTCAACGGCGCGATCGTCTTTTTCTTTGCACCCATGATGCCTTTGAGGGACGGATAGCGCGGTTCGTTGATCGATTTCGTAACGCTGACGACCGCCGGCAGGCCGGTCGTGACTTTCAAGAATCCGGAATCCGTTTCGCGTTCGGCGCGCAGCGTCGTGCCGTCAATTTCGAGTTTGCGAACGTACGTAAGCCCCGGCACGCCCAGAAATTCCGCCAGGGCGCCGGGCAATTCGCCCGTGATCGCGTCGGTCGACTGCGTTCCGCAGACGACGAGGTCGAAGCCGTTCTTAGCGATCGCGCCGGCGAGCGCGTACGCCGTGCCCATCACGTCGCTGCCCTCGCAGCCCGGATCGCTCAACATCAGCGCGTCGTCGGCCCCCATCGCGAGCGCCTTGCGCACGACTTCCTTACCGCGCTCGGGGGCCATCGTCACCACCGTGACCGTGGTCTCGGCGCCCAGTTTTTCCTTGAGCTGCAGGGCCGCTTCGATCGCATATTCGTCAAACGGGTTGAGCACCGTTTCCCCGGTCCGGACGAGGCGCTTCGTGGCCGGATCGATGCGCTTATCGGCGGTCGTATCGGGCACGAGCTTCACGGTGACCACGATCTTCAAATTGGGCGGGCCTCCAGGGCGGGGTCGGGGCAAACTCGACGGGATTGCCCGCAGGCTCGTCCCTGACCTTCCCAGGGAAGATGTGCGCCCGATCATATCCGCACTTCCGCTCAACTGGCCATAATGAAAGGCCGACACTTTAGACAGTGCCGCATCCCCTTACCCCATGCGCGAGGAGCGCCCGGAGTCACTTGGTTACGAGCAAATCCCAGGAACTCACTGGCCTGCTCGGCGCCCTTCTCTTAGATGAGCGGGCCGCCGTCGCGCCCGAGTATGCCATCGTCATGGCCGTCGTCACCGTGAACGCACTCGGTGGCATGTACGCATTCCGCGCCGCGCTCACCACATTGCTAACGACCGAACAGGCGACGCTCTACAATTATGGTCTCAATGCGCCGTAGCATACGAGGCTCGGCGCTGGTCGAAACCGCCATGGTCCTGACGACGTTGCTGTTGGTCGTTCTCGGCGTCTTTCGCTTGGGGATCGTGGCCTACTACCAACTCGGGGCCGAGGGCACCGCGTGGGCGCTCGCGCGCCAGGTCAGCCTCGGCGATACGCTGGCCAACGCGCAAACCAACGCGAGTGCGAAGATGTTCAGGCAAATCGCGACTGCCGACAGCACGAATACCACCGCCAATACGCCCTTCATGTGGATGCCGCTTTCGTTTGGAACGGCGACCTCAGTGCACGGCGGCGCCTCGCTCGTTCTGGAGAATCAACAGCGCATCCTCACCTCGCACGCCGGCGTTCCGACCCTACTGAAAGGCAGCACGATCACGACGCGAGCCGTCGCGGTCGAAGGTGCGCCGTTCGAGCGCGGACTCTATTTCAACGTCGCCGAGGCGAGCTATAACGCTTCGAACTTTGCGAGCCTCACGAACTTCGGCAGTTCGCCGTCGACTTCGGGCGAGAGCACGCCGCCGTATTTCGTGACGATGAATTACATGGGATACTGCCAGATCAGCGGCACCGTCTCGACAAATCTTACGACCCTGTGGACGCCCGACGTGACGACGCACCGGGCCTGGTGTCCCGCCGGCAAAGGCGTTTACCGGCCGCTCGGAACAGCCGAGTATCTCGACTCGAAGGATTGGAACAACACCACGGCCGGCGTCACGTCGGCGACCGCAATTTTCGCAACGATCGCGTGCCATCAGCGCTACTACGCCAAAGCAGCGCAATTGATCGCGACGCTGCGCGCCTCCACGGGTTCCATCTCGGGAGCGAACGACATTGACTCGATCAAAGCGACCATGGACGCGTCGATCAACGGCACCGACACGGCCAAAGCGATCGCGACGATCTATTCGTGGGACTACAACGGTCCGTACACCGGCTATTCCGCGGGTACGAGCATGAACAATTCATTCCCGATGGGCGCAACGACCGGCTGCCCGGGACCGACCTCGTGAAGCGGCACGGAGAACGCGGCCAAGTCCTGCCGTTCTGGATGGTCGGGATCGCTTCGATCCTTGCGCTCACGGGCGGCATCCTGACCTACGGCAACGCGATCGTTTGGCAGATTCGTGCGCAGAATGCGGCCGATTCGGCGGCGCTCGGTGCGATCGGCATCCAGACGCAGCAGTTCAATCAGATGAACATGCTGCTTTATTCGGCCTCGGTCGAAGAATATCGCATCCGCTATCTGCTCAACGGCACGATCGTCGCTATGCACAAATCGGGCGGATGCCTGCCCAAAGCCTATTCGCCTCCGACCAACGACTGCATCGAAGTGTTCGAGGGCGAGGCGGACGAGTTCGTTCCGGCCGTCAACCGCTACTCGAACGTCGTCAACATGCTCAATAGCGTCACGCAGGATATGAACGTCGCTAACCAAGAGACCGACATGACGCAATATGTTTCTACGCTCAAGAGCACGTGCGGGTCGGTGACGGGCGGCGACTGTCAATTCAAATACCTGGTCACCAAGTACGCGGTGCGCAGCGGTTTGAACAACGTCGACCACGACGCCTACGGCATCTTGCAGCCGAACAAACTGCGTAGTACGGCCGCCACCTATAATTCGACCGTCTACGGTCCGATCCAAATCGAGGTCGCGGTCTGCGCGACTTCGCCGCCGCCGCTCCTGTGGAAGTTCGGCCTGCCGGCCAACCACGTGATCGCGCGCTCGGCCGCGCAATCCTCGATCGTCGTCAACGACTGGTTTCAGCCGGGTTCGATCGTCGATCCGAACAGCGGTCCCGGACAGGTGCTCTTCCAAGATCACAAGCAAGAAGTCAGTTGGTACACCGCGACCTTCGAAGCCAACGTCACGCCGACGACCCACTACGACTGGTATACGCCGACGTACGCCGGCAACGCGAACACGCCCGACACGGCTAACATGCGCTTCTCGTCGTCGATCACGCAAAATGAGTTCAGCGCACGCGTTGCCTGGTGGGATGCCCTACTGATCAAGCCCTGGAGCGGCGCATTAACCGGCGCGCAGGTGAGTTCGATATGCACGTAAATCATCAGCACCGTCAACGCGGTCAAGCGATCATCGAGACGACGCTCTTCGCGCCAATCCTCGCCGTCGCGCTCCTCGCGATGGTTTGGGCCAGCCGCGAGATCGTCGTTTCGACGCGCGCGGTGCAAGCGATCCGCTACGGCGGTTTAATTCAAGACCACTACGGGATGCCATACGAAGAGTGGTCCCTGTTCGAGATGTACCGCACGACCAGCGGCCGCGTGTGGTCGGATGCGACCCAATGCACCGCGCCACCGAACTCGGTCATGATCGGCGACCCGACCGACGCATCCGTTGCGCGCCCGACATTCTGGACGCCGGCCAACGGCGGCACCCAGTACCTTACCGGTCTGTGCAACAACAATACGGGCGACAGCGGTCGAATTGCCTATACGGGCTCGGCACATTTCACGCGCGATCTGCTCATGTACCACGATCAACAGCAGATGATCGGCGGCGTTCCGGCTCCTTCGTTCATCCGGCACGACGCCGCGAATACGACGCAGGTCAGCGCCATCGGCAACTTCTTCCGCAGTCCCGATAACGGCACGCTGATTTGGTGCCTCTCGGGAATGGACAACGCGGTTTCACCGTCGCTCGTCCCGATTTGGTATTCGAAAAATTCCACCGCGCCAACGCCGATGCCGGTGACCGTGACCGCGACGCCGCCGGCAGTCGACGCAACGTGCAACAGCGACTATTACGAAGGCGGCGCCACAACGACGAACGGCGTCACCGCGCCGACGCCGTTCCCGTACGCGACGCCGACCGCGATTCCGACCTGGGGACCGCAAGGTACGCCGCCGCCGCCCGCAACCCCCGCACCGGCGCCCGCTCCCGGAACACCGGGCCCAGGCCTCGGCACCGGAGGCTCAACCAGCTCGTAGCTCTGCGAATCAGTTGCGTCTGGGATGACCGAGACTCGAACTCGGACGCCCTTACGGGCTGCAGATTTTCGTACCACTATGACTTTCGCCACCGCACCTGCGTTTGTGGTCTGGACTGTGCCTTGACCATATGCGTCGCACGTAGGCCGCGCCCGTCCAGTCTCTACACCTTCCGCGTTATCGCGGCTTGGCTCGGCGTTGTCACGCTCGACGCGAGAGTTCACCGACTTTGAGCGCATCCCGGCGGTCGTTTCCAGTCCGCCGGCTCACCTTGCAAGTCTGCTGTGTCTACCGATTCCACCATCATCCCGTTGACGCCAGGTGAGGCTTCCTTATCGGAGACCGAGCAGAAAGCCTAGTAAGAGGTCGTTGGATTCGAGCCTTGCTGAATCGGTTTGGAGCAGGCGTAGAGCTTCGGAGATGATGATGGCGCCGGCCGGGAGCACGTCGGCGCGCTGCGGGAGCATGCCCGGCAGCGCTTTGCGCGCGGGGAGCGGCAGCTCGAGAAGCGCGTCGATCAACGCGTCGATGTGATGCCGCGTCAAGGTTCGGCCGGAAACATGCTCGACCGTCGACGCAAGGATGATCGCGCCGAGCGTGAGCGGCGTGCCGGCGACGGCGCGGACTTCGGCCGGAACGGGAAATGCTGAGAGCGGCTCCAACGCGTTCGCCGCGGCGATGCGCGCGTTGCTCGCAGCGGCTTGCGCCGCGGCCCCTTGAATGCGGCCGTCAAGGTCGGGGAATTGCTCGGTAAGTCGTACCGATCCAATCTCAATCGAGCAGGCGTCCTCGATGTTTCCGCGGCTTCCGACGGCGCATTCGCTGCTGCCGCCGCCGACATCGAGGACAGCGCGCCGCGTATCGTCGTCCGGAGCGTCGGCGGTCGCGCCGCGGAAGCTACAGGCTGCCTCTTCTTCCCCGCTTAGGATCTGTAGCGGCGCTCCGATCACGGCCGAAATCTGCGCAGCGAATTGCGAGGCGTTCTGCGCGCGACGCATCGCGCTCGTCGCGATAGCATGGATCTCTGCATCATATCCGTCCGCACGCCCGACGAACGTCCGCACGGCGACCAGCGTGCGTTCCATCGCCGCCGGCGCTAGGCTTCCCGACTCATGCAGTCCCTCACCCAAGCGTGTGCCGATCGCGCCGTGTTCCAGCTGATCGATCCCGCCGGCGCGGCGCTCGCGCACGACCAGCAGCCGAATCGTATTGGTTCCGAGCGAGATGACGGCGCGGGTCACGCCGGAGGTCCCGGAACTAGTATTTCTTGCCGGCGGAGGCTTCGCGCGTTTTTTGGATGCGAGAAAGGCTCGTGTCGTAGTCGCGGTTGGCGATGCCGGCGTAGAGCGTATCGATGATCGAAAGCTGCGCGATGCGGCTCGAGGTTGCGTCCGAGCCGAACGCGGTCTCTTTGGCCGCGGTGAAGAGTTTGATCTGCGCGACCTTCGTGATTGGCGAGGTCGCGCGGTGCGTAATGCAGATCGTCGTTGCGCCGGCGTTTTGGGCATGCTCCATCGCATCGCAGACATCGCGCGATGCGCCGGTGTGGCTGATGCCGAGCGCGACGTCGCCCCGTTTGAGTAGCGACGACGACATCGCCATCAGGTCGCTGTCGTTGAGCCAAACCGCCGCGATGCCGAGCTTCATGAACTTGTGGTACGCATCGAGCGCGAGCGGCGCGCTGCCGCCGATGCCGTAGATCTCGATCTTGCGGCAGGTTGCGATGGCGTCGACCGCGCGTTGCAACTCGTCGTCGGAGAGAACTTCGATCGTATCCTTCAGCGCCTGCGCATTGGCCTGGAAGACTTTAGCCTTGAGCGTCGGGAGCGAGGCGCCGGGGTCGATCTGCTCGTAGACGGTCTCGGCCGGCCCGACCAAATCGCGCGCGAGCATGATCTTAAACTCTTGGTAGCCTTTGTAACCGATCTTCTGGCAGAGCCGCACGACGGTGGATTCGCTCGTCTGGGTGCGTTCGGCCAGTTCGGTTACCGTTAAGTAGATCAACTCGTCGGGATTCTTTAGAATGAAGTCGGCGACGCGCTGTTCGGCGGTGCGCAACGAATCGTACGTCCCCTGGATGCGCACGAAACAGCCGGGAACGTTCACCGGATCGACTCGAACTTCCGAAGGAGTCTTCACGGCGGCTGACGTTCTACGTACTCTTGCCGCGCGCCTCGAAGACGGCGGCCCGGCGCTTCTTGCGAATGAAGTGCCGATCGGCTGGGGCGGGGCGGTCGGGCGGAGCCCATTCCTCGGTCGACTTCAGGTAGGCGTTCATGCGATCTTCAAACGCCGAATCGATTCGCTGCGGAACGGTGCGCGATTCGAGATAGGCGACGGCATGACGGCCGTTTCGCTCGACCCAGAGCGTCAATGGCTCGCGCAGTTGAAAACTCTTCACGATCGTGCTGCGGTTTGCGCTCAGTTCGGTCGCCGGAACGGCCGCGAGCGACCCATCCTCGAGGCGCACCGTCGCTCCGAGCTGGTGGACGTTGATCACAACGCCGCGCAACGAGATCAGTGCGCCGCCTCCGGATTACCGGGAGCCGCGGTCGGCACGCCCTTGAGATAGATCAATTCTTCGTGCGACGTGACCAAACGCAGCCGGTCGTGAATCTCAGGAATCGCGCCGCGCGGATCGGAGAGGCGCCGAATCTCGCGCAACTGCTTGATCTTCGTCTCGTGCAGCGCGGCGAGATCCGCGCGCGTCGCCGCGAGGTCACGCGAGAGAGCGACGTTGCGAACGATGATCCCCTCGTATTGAATCGCCACGACGGTGACGATCGCGAGCGCACTGCAGGCGAGTCCGATGCGGCCGGCCGCTCGCAGAACGTTCACGTGAGAACCGATGCCATGCGCGGCCCCGACTCATCGCGCCGCGCGCCGATGCGGCGATACTTCGTATAGCGCGCGTCGCGCAACGCGTCGGCCGAAAGCGGTGCGAGACCGGCCAGCGCATTATCGATCGTCGCGAGCATGCGGCCGACGAAGCCCGCAGCGTCGCGATGCGCGCCGCCGAGCGGCTCCGCAACGATCTCGTCGATAATGCCGAAGCCGAGTAAATCCTGGCTCGTCAGTTTGAGATGCTCGGCCGCTTCGGGCGCCCGCGCCGAGTCGCCCCACAAGATCGCAGCGCAACCTTCGGGCGAGGCGACCGAATAGACCGCGTTCTCGGCCATGATCACATGATCGGCGAGCGCGATCGCGAGCGCGCCGCCGGAGCCGCCTTCGCCGATGATCGTAGCTACGATTGGAACGTTCGCCTCGGTCAATGTCGTCAAACAGGCCGCGATCGCTTCGGCCTGCGAGCGCTCTTCGGAACCGATACCGGGATCGGCGCCCGTTGTATCGACGAACGTAACGATCGGCAGCCCGAGGTGCGAGGCCAACTCCATCAATCGTCTGGCTTTCCGGTATCCTTCCGGCGACACCATACCGAAGTTACGCCGGATATTCTCCTTCGTGTCGCGTCCCTTCTGCTGGGCCAGCACCATAACGCGGCGCCCGTTCAGTTTGGCGAAGCCCGCGATCAGCGCCGGATCGTCGCGAAAGTGCCGGTCGCCGTGCAACTCGTCGAAGCGGTCGAGCGCGGCCAGGTAGTCCGAGGCGATCGGGCGTTTGGGATGCCGCGCCATGTTGACGCGCTCCCACGGCGTGAGGTGGCCGAAGATATCGCGGCGCAGCTCCTCGACCTTTCGCTCGAGCACGCGCACCTCGTCACTCGCGGCGTCGCGTTCGCGCAGCG
Organism: Candidatus Erabacter solicola; assembly: GCA_003136895.1. Classification (GTDB taxonomy): domain Bacteria; phylum Vulcanimicrobiota; class Vulcanimicrobiia; order Vulcanimicrobiales; family Vulcanimicrobiaceae; genus Erabacter; species Erabacter solicola. Next base: position 24,984 of record PLDY01000171.1, read on the forward strand.
CGGTAACGCGGGCTTCGAGTTCGACCAGGCCCTTCTCGCGTTCGACAATGAGGTTCATCGGCCATTCCTCATTGTAGCGCAAACTCCGGAACGGCTTTCAGCGTGGGGGTCAGACGGCTGCGGTCGACGGCGTAATCGAGCAGCCGTACGAGCGTCTCGCGCAGCTCGCGACGGTCGACGACCATGTCGACGTGGCCCTTTTCGAGCAAGAACTCGGCCGTCTGAAAGTTGTCGGGCAGCTTTTGGCGGATCGTCTGCTCGATGACACGGCGTCCCGCGAAGCCGATCGCCGCACGCGCTTCGGCGACGATCAGATCGGCTTGGAACGCGAACGACGCCGAGACGCCGCCGGTGGTCGGATCGGTCAGCACCGTCATAAACAAGTTGCCGTCGGCCATGAAACGCTGCACGGCTTGCGTCGTCTTGGCCATCTGCATCAGGGCCAGCATGCCCTCTTCCATGCGCGCGCCGCCGCTCGCGGTGAAGACGATGCAGGGCAGGCGCCGGCGGCGAGCTTCCTCGAGCAAGTTGGTAATGCGCTCGCCGACGACGGTCCCCATGGTGCCGCCGCGAAAGTTGAAATCCATCACACCGAGCGCGACCGGAAAACCGTCGAGGGTCGCAAAGCCGGTGACGACCGCCTCAGAGAGCTTCGACTTCTCGCGATCCCTGTCGAGCTTGGCTTTGTAGGGGCGCTTGTCGACCCAGCCGAGCGGGTCGGTCGGCAGAATATCGGTTCCGATCTCGACGAAGTCACCGTCGACCAGCGAGTTGATGCGATCGTAGGCGTGCATCCGGAAGTGATAGCCGCAGCGCGGACAGACCCACTGTGACGCGCCGAGATCCTTGCGGTAGAGCATCTCGTTGCACTTGGGACATTTTTCCCAAAGCGAGGCATCCTCGGCCTGAACGTTCTTATCGCGCCGCAGGCGCAACCATTCCGGCACCGGCATCAGGCGGTCTTCTTTTCAGCGGCAGGCCGCGGCGGCTTCGCTCGTTTCCCGCCGCTGAACTTGAGCGCGTAGATGCGCCGCAGTTGCCGCAGGTAATTCGTGATCTCGCCGGAGTTCAGTTTGGAGACGCCCTCGGTACGATCCTGAAAGACGTACGGAATCTCGACGGCTTTTCCGTAGTGCGCTTTCGCGATCACTTCGAGACCGATCTTGAAACCGATCGGATCGAGCTCGACGCCGTCGAGCGCCGAGCGTTTGACCAAAAAGTACCCGCTCGTGATGTCGTTCACCGAGGTTAGCGGTTTCGCAAGCGCGATCGCGACGAGCGAAGTGATCTTGCGGCGCAGGGGCCAGTTGCGAATGCCACCGCCGCGAATGTAGCGGCTACCGATCGCGAGGCCGTACTCGCCGCTCTCGAGCGCCCGCACCATCGCGGGAATGATCTCCGGATCGTGACTGAGATCGGCGTCGGTCGCGCCGACGGCTTCCGACTCGGGGCGGGCGAATTTCCAGCCGTCGATGACGCCGCTGGAAAGCCCCATCTTTCCGGGACGATGCAGACAGCGCACCGGATATGATGCCCTCAGGCGATCGACGATCGCGCCCGTGCCGTCGGGTGAGTTATCGTCGACGACGACGATCTCACCATCAAGCCCATTCGCTTTAAAGACTGCGTCGAGCGTCGTCACGAGTTTCTCGATACCGCCCGCCTCGTTGTACGTCGGAACAACGATGGAGAACTTCAGCAAACCGCGGCCCCGGAGAGAGACATAACCTACATATATACGGCGCGTGCGCGCCGGGGTCATTTCGGGCCTAAAGTTCGCCCGCCGCGTAGCGTAGGATACCGCATACCACGAGACCGGCCGTTTCGGTGCGCAGAATGCGCCGGCCGAGCGAGATCGTGACGGCCCCGGCCGCCGTTGCTTGCTCGATCTCGGCATGGCTAAAGCCGCCCTCGGGTCCGATTGCGACCGCGACCCGGCGAACGCCCGTCAGCAAGCCCGGAAGGCGTCCGGCGAGCGGTTCGACCTTGGCCAGTTCCCATGGAACGAGCACGCGTTCGAATTCGCTGAAGCGCGCGCACATCTCGCTCCAGGCCAGCGGGGCCTCGATCTCCGGCACGCCTGAGCGGCCGCACTGCTGCGCTGCCGCACGCGCCAGACGGCGCCAACGCTCCGTCTTACCTTCGCGCGCGCCTTCGCCTTGCGTTCGCTCGGTCACGAGCGGCACGATGCGCGCGACGCCGAGTTCCGTCGCCTTCTCGACGACGAAGTCCATCTTCTGTCCCTTCGGCAGTCCTTGCGCTAGTACGATCTCAAGCGACTCGACGGGCGGTGCCGCGATCGTTCGCACGAGTCGCGCGCGCACGCGCGCATCCGTGATCGCAAGTTGCGCTTCAAAGGCGCTGCCGCTCGAATCGTAGAGATGCACCAGATCGCCGTCGCGCTTGCGCAAGACGAGCGTCAGTTTGCGAGCGTCGTCGCCGCGCAACTCAACCTCGTCGCCAACCGCGTGAACTCCCTCGACGAAAAAGCGCGGGAGGCTAATCGGCTTTGAACGCGTCCTTGACGCGATCGAAAAACGAGCGATCCTCGACACGATCGCCACGCAACTGCGCGAATTCTTCGAGCACTTCGCGTTCGCGCTTCGAGAGCTTTGTTGGAACCACGACATGTACCGTCACGAGCAGATCGCCGCGAGTGTTTCCGCGCACGTGCGGCATGCCGCGGCCGCGCAGACGGTACGACGCGCCGCTCTGCGTTCCGGCAACGACGGTGACTGCGAGCAGCCCATCGAGCGATTCGATCTCAAGCGGCCCGCCGAGCGAAGCCAGTGCGAACGAAATCGGGACGTCGGCGAACACGTCCGCGCCATCGCGCCGAAAGCGCTGATGCTGCGCGATGCTCAAATACACGTAGAGATCGCCGGAAGGCGCACCGCGCGTTCCCGCTTCGCCGCTGTCTGCGATGCGTATCCGGCTGCCCTCATCGACGCCGGCCGGAATCGGAACCGTTAGCGTGCGCTGGCGCTCGACGCGGCGCCGGCCGTGACAGGTTTCGCATGGCGACGCGATGACTTCGCCTTCGCCACTGCACTTGGGACACGTCGTTTGCGTGACGAATTGGCCGAGCGGTGTCTGTCGCACGGAGCGCGCCACACCGGAACCGGCGCAGCGATCGCACTTCGTCGCGTTCGTGCCGGCGCGCGCGCCCGAACCATTACATGCTTCGCAGGCGCCCAAGTGGTGAAACGATATCTCGCGCTCGGCCCCGCGGTAGGCCTCTTCGAGCGATATTTGCAGATCGTAGCGCAGATCGGCGCCGCGCTGCGGTCCGCCGGCCTGCGCGGGCCCTTGCCGCGCGCCGAAAAACATATCGAAGATGTCGCCGAAACCTTCGGCCGCACCGAACGGGCCGAAACCCGGTTGGCCCTGCGCCCCGCCGGCGTTTCCGTAACGATCGTACTGCCGGCGTTTATGCGGATCGGAGAGAATCTCGTACGCTTCGTTGATCTCTTTGAACTTGGACTCGGCAGCGTGCTTGTCTTCGGCGACGTCGGGATGATATTTTCGCGCGAGTCCGCGATAGGCGCGCTTGATATCAGACTCGCTCGCGCCGCGTCCGACGCCGAGAACGGAATAATAGTCGCCGGCCATAGCGTCGCTAACGAAGCTCGGCTTCGGCGAGGTGACGGTTCAGCGATTGCGCCGTGCCGCTCGCGAGCGCGAGCAGGCGCGCGTAGGGCATACGGCGCGGCCCGAGAATCGCGAGCACGCCGACCGTTTCGTCGCCGACGCGATAGGGCACGGTCACGATACTGCATTCGTTAATATCGTCCGATCCGAGTTCGTGACCGATCTTGACGCTCGGACCTTCATCGCTGATCGAATCGGCCACGAGCTCGTACAGACCTTTTTGCTCTTCGATAATGCTCAGGATGGAACGCAGCTTGCGCAGGTCCTGAAACTCCGGCTGATCGAGCAAGTGCTGCGTGCCGCTCGATGCGATCGCCGGTTCCTCCGGGCGCGCCGCCGAGTGAAATGCCGTTTCGACCGCCTGGGCGAGATCGGCTGAGAAGCCGGCCTCGAGCACGATCGCCGCGACATCGATCTTTCCCAGTTCGCGCATCGCCTTACCGGCGAGCGTCGCATTGAGACGATTCGAAAGGCGCGTTAGGTCATCGGGCGCGATCTCGGCGCCAAGTTCGAACGACGTCTGGGTAGCGACGCCGATCGAGGTCACGATGATGGCGAGCCCGGTACGCTCGGCAAGCCAGATCAGTTGAATGTGCCGAAAGGTTTGCGCGTCGCGAAGCGGCGCGACCATGAACGCTACATTACGCGATAGCTGGCCGAGCAAGCGCGTCGTCTGTTCGATGACGCCATCCAATTCGCGGCTCGCGGCGCGAAACTCGTCGCGTATGCGGCGGCTCTCTTCAGCCGGTAGGGACTCGGGACGCATCAGACGATCGACGTAGGTGCGATAGCCCGCATCCGACGGAATGCGCCCGGCGGACGTGTGCGGCTGCACCAAATATCCGCCCGCCTCGAGTTCGGCCATCTCGTTGCGGATCGTCGCCGAACTCACGCCGAGATTGTACTTTTGGGTCAGCGTCTGCGAACCGACCGGCTCCGCGCTCGCGACGTATTCGTAGACCACGGTGGCCAAGATGAAGGCCTTCCGTTTATCCAGTTCGGGGGAGAGCGGGCGCACGTCGCTTTTGTTTTTAGCAGTCACGGATGGTGAGTGCCAAGATTACGTTCGGAATCGCCCGGCCCCTGCTCAGGGCGCAGCCGCCGCATCGACCGCGGCGCGCAGTTCGGGCCAGTTGACCTCGCCGATCCACACCCAGGAGACCGTGCCGTCGCGTTTGAGGATAACCGTCACCGGAATCCGGGCGATCGAATAGGCGTCGTGGACCTGGCGTGCGGGGTCCTCGAGCAAGGTCAGACTTCCCAGGCCCTTCTCGTTGAGATAGTCGCGCGCCACGCCCTTGGGTTGCGCTGTCAGCGTGACGAGCGAGACGGAATCGCCGTACGTTTCGTGCAGCTTTTCAAACGTGCCAAGTTCGTCCGTGCACGGCGGACACCACGTCGCCCAAAAGTTGAGGACGACGGGCCGCCCCCGCAGCGCGCTAAGCTTTTCGGGGCCGTCCGCCGCGTCGAAGGTGAAATCGGGCGGGGTCTTGGCGTAGCTGATCGTCTTGAGGCCCGTCGCGGGCTGAGCGTCGCGCCGGGCGCGCGCGGACGACGCCGCGGGCAGCGCGATCGCCGCTACCGCCAGCGCACAGATGAAGATGCGAGCCAGGCGCTGAAAAGCGGGCCGCATGACGACGCCAGCGCATCCCTCCGAAGCCATCGAAGCACTTTTCAAGGAAGCGCGCCAATTTCCGCCGCCGCCGAACTTTGCCGCCCAGGCCAATGCCAAACCGGGCATCTATGAGGAAGCGGAACGAGACTATCAAGCGTTTTGGGCCGGCTGGGCCGACAAGCTCGAGTGGATGACGCCCTATAAGACGATCCTCGAGTGGAAAGAGCCGTTCGCCAAATGGTTCCTCGACGGCAAGCTCAACGCGTCGGTCAACGCGCTCGACCGTCACGTGCGCGCCGGGCGCGGAGAAAAGATCGCCTTTCATTATGAAGGCGAGCCCGGCGATCGCTGGACGATCAGTTACGCGCAGCTCCTGAGGGACGTCTGCCGCTTCGCGAATGGTTTGCGCAAGCTCGGCGTCAAGAAGGGCGATCGCGTGGCGATCTACATGCCGATGATTCCGGAACTGCCGGTCGCGATGCTGGCGTGCGCGCGCGTCGGTGCGGCGCACTCGGTCATCTTCGGCGGTTTCTCGCCCGATTCGATCATCGATCGCGTCAACGATGCCAGTTGCGTCGCCCTGATCACCGCCGACTTCGGCTGGCGCCGCGGCAAGAAGGTTCCACTCAAAGAGAACTGCGATGCGGCGATGCTGCAGACGCCGTCGGTGAAGCACTGCATCGTGGCGAAGCGCGTCGGCGATCCGGTCAGCATGCAGCCGGGACGCGATGTTTGGTGGGACGAGGCCGTCGCCGGAGAAGCGGAGACCTGCGAACCCGAAGCGATGGACTCAGAAGATTTGCTCTACCTGCTCTACACGAGCGGTACGACCGCGAAGCCAAAGGGCATCAAACACACGACCGGCGGCTATCTGACGGGCGTAACGGCGACGCACAAACTGGTCTTCGATCTCAAAGACGACGACGTCTACTGGTGCGCCGCCGATATCGGCTGGGTGACCGGCCACTCGTACATCGTGTACGGTCCGCTCTGCAACGGCGCGACCAGCGTCATCTACGAAGGCACGCCCGATTTCCCCGATAAGGATCGGCTCTGGGAGATCGTCGAGCGGTACAAGGTCACGATTCTCTACACCGCGCCGACGGCGATCCGCACGTTCATGAAATGGGGGACTGAGTTTCCGGAGCGCCGCGATCTCTCGTCGCTGCGTCTGCTCGGCAGCGTCGGCGAACCGATCAATCCCGAAGCTTGGATCTGGTACCAGCAGCACATCGGCGGCGGACGCTGCCCGGTCGTCGACACCTGGTGGCAGACCNNAGCGTCCCGCTCGGCGGCGGCGGCTATATCGTCCTGCGGCGTCCTTGGCCTTCGATGCTGCGCGGCATCTGGGGCGACGACGAACGCTACGTGCAAACGTACTGGTCGAAGTTCCCGCACGCATACTTGGCGGGCGACGGCTGCAAGCGCGATGAGGACGGCGACTACTGGTTCATGGGCCGCATCGACG
>PLDY01000134.1 GCA_003136895.1 Candidatus Erabacter solicola
ACGACGCGCACGTCGGCGCCGAACGCGCGCAACAGATCGATCTTCTCTTGCGACTGGTCGTCGGGAATGCAGATGATCGCCCGATAGCCGCGCGCGTTGGCGAGCAGCGTCAGTGCGATGCCGGTGTTGCCGGCCGTNNAGTTTCGGCAACACGATGTGCGGCGTGTCGCCGATCGCAGCGGCAAAACCCCGCGCAACGCGTGCGACGGGATTTGCCGAAGGCGTCAGCGGTAGAGTTGTCCGCAGGAGACGTAGTGCGGAAGGTTCGTCGCTGAGATGTGAGCGTTGACGACGTAGTTGCCGGAGAGCAGCTTGTCCATCGGATATTGCACGAGCGTGCGCGACCAGCCGTTCACGACGTCGGCCAAGCCGAATGCGGGCTTCGGATTGAGATCGTCGCAGGAATGGCCGCGGTGAATGTGCGCGGGCTCGCGGTGGCCGCGCGGCTCGCTCTTGATGTTGATGACGACTAGCGTGTTCTGTCCGCGCTGAAACAGCGTGACGTCACCGACCTGTCCGGAATTGCTCTGCTCTTGCATGCCGAGCTTCGTCCCCGCTCCGGAATCTTCGGGATCGATTTGAGCGATGGCTCCGGCGCTTGCGAAGCAGAGCACGGTGGCCATCATCAGGCCGAATGCAATCGAACGAAACTTCATGGGCATCGTCTCCTGTGCGGTACTAACTGTGACTACGAACGTGCGACCAGGCGAGCGGGGTTTCCCGCCTAGCCGGAATTCATTGAAAATTACGAGCGTGGACGGGCTCCACGATATCGCCCGTATCGAGCGGCCAAAAGCGCTTGGCAAGGACGTCGACACAGCCCTGTTCGCGTTGGAGGGTTCCTTCGATGACCAGCGCCTGTGCCGAGCGCACCAGACGCCGGTTGCGCTCGTAGACAGCCGGATTGACGATCACGTTGACCAGCCCGGTTTCGTCCTCGAGGGTAAGGAAGACGAAGCCCTTGGCGGTTCCGGGGCGCTGGCGCGTGATCACCATGCCGCCGACTTTGCAGACGAGATGGTTCGGCATCGATCCGAGCCGTTCGGCGCAGATCGCGCCGTGCGCGTCGAGCGCGTGACGGAAATGCGCGATCGGTTGCGGTCCGGTCGTCAGGCCCGTCGCCCACAGATCGAACGCGGTCTCTTCAACCGGTAAGAGCGCTGCGAACGCCGCCGCCGGCTCGTCGATCACCATGCCGCGGCCCAGTTCGCCGCGCGCTTCGCGCTCGTCGAGTCCGCGCAAGGCCCACATCGCCTCGCGCCGCGATGCAAACCAAGGATCGAACGCGCCGGAGATAGCGAGATTTTCGAGCGCGCTTTTGGCCAGCCTCGTACGCGCCGCGAACTCTTCGAGATCGGCGAACGCTCCGCGCGCGAGCGCAGCTTCGAGCCGCTCGCGTTGCGCCGTGCCCAAACCGCGCACGATATGGAAGCCCAGCCGGACCGTGCCGCGCTCGTCGACGAAACTCCAGAACTCGCTCGCGTTCGCGCGAACCGGAGCCACCGTGACGCCGTGCCGGCGCGCATCGTTGACCAAGACCTCGGTCGAATAAAACCCCATCGGTTGTACGTTGAGGATTGCCGCCAAGAAGATCGCGGGTTCGTGACATTTCACGTATGCCGACGCATACGCGAGCAGGGCGAAACTGGCCGCGTGCGACTCCGGAAAACCGTAATCGGCAAAACCTTCGAGCATGTGGAAGAGACGCTCGGCGGCTTCGCGTTGGATGCCGTTGTGCGCCATGCCGTCGATGAGTTTAGGATAGAGCTCGGCCATCTGACCGCGCGAGCGTTTGTGTCCCATCGCGCGGCGCAAGAGATCGGCTTGGCCTGGTGAGAAGCCGGCAGCCTCGATCGCCATGCGCATGCCCTGTTCTTGAAAGAGCGGAACGCCGAGCGTGCGTTCCAGCACCGGAATTAATTTGGGATGCGGGTAGGTGACGGGTTCGAGCCCGTTGCGCCGGCGCAGAAACGGATGGACCATATCGCCTTGAATCGGTCCCGGCCGGATGATCGCGACCTGCATGACCAAATCGTAGAAGCAGACGGGGCGCAGGCGAGGCAGCATCGACTGTTGCGCGCGCGATTCGACTTGAAAGACGCCGATCGAATCGGCGCGCTGTAGCATCTCGTACGTCGCCGGATCGTCGACCGGGATTGCGGCGAGCGAGAGTGGCGCTTTGGATTCGCCGTAGCGCCGCCGGTGCAAGGCGAAGGCATCGCGCAAGAGCGAGAGCATCCCGAGACCCAGCAGATCGATCTTGATCAAACCGAGATCGGAGAGATCGTCCTTATCCCACTGCACGATCGTACGGTCCGCCATCGTGGCCCACTCGACCGGCGCGACCTGCACGAGCGGATCGCGGGTGATGACCATGCCACCCGAATGGATCCCCATGTGACGCGGAAATCCCTCGATGCGGCGGCACATCGCGAGCAGGGTCGCGTTTTCGCCGGTCGCGCCGTCCAAAGAATCGAGTGCGTCGTACTCCTTTGAGATCGCACCGACTTGCGCGGGCGAGAGCCCCAGCGCTTTGCCGATGTCGTGAATCGCCGAGCGCGCGTGGTAGGTGATGACCTCGGCGGTCATCGCCGCGTGCTCGCGCCCGTAGCGCCGGTAAACGTACTGGATGACTTGTTCGCGATCTTGATGCGCGAAGTCGATGTCAATATCGGGAACTTCGTTGCGCTCCTCGGAGAGAAAACGCTCGAAGAGCAGCTTCATGCCGACCGGATCGACGGCGGTGATGCCGAGCGCGTAGCAGACGGCCGAATTGGCGGCCGAGCCGCGACCTTGCGCGAGCACGCCCATCTCCTCGGCGGCGCGCGCGATATCCCAGACTACCAAGAAGTAGCCGGCCAGATCCAAGCGTGCGATGATTCCGAGTTCGTACTCGAGTTGCCGCTCGACGTTGGACGGACACGGTTCGCCGTAGCGGCGTTTGACGCCGCGGTAGACGAGCGTGCGCAGATACGAATGCGTGCTCGCTTCGCCCGGCGGTAAAGGAAAGAGCGGAAACTGTCCGGCCAATTTGTCGAGACGGAAGCGGCAACGTTCGGCGATCGCGAGCGTATTGACGATCGCTTGCGGATAGGGCGCGAAGATGCGGCGCATTTGAGCCGGACTCTTCAAATAGAATTCACCGTTGGGTAAGAGCTTTGGGCCGGCGTCGTGCAGATTGGTTTTGTGTTTGATGCAGGTCAAGACGTCGCACAGCCGTGCATCCTCACGGACCGCGTATGCGACGCCGTTGGTAGCGACGTACGGCAAAGCGAGCCGTTCGGCGAGTGCGACTTGCGCCAGAACGAGCCGTGCGTCTTCGGGACGCAGATGGTGTTGCAATTCGAGATAGAAGCGCCCTGGAAAGAGATCGCGTAAGGTTGCCGCGCGCGCTTCGGCGGTTGCGATATCGCCGCGCAACAGTGCCTCTTCGACGTATCCGTGACGCGAGCCGGAGAGCACGACGAGGCCCTGCGCCTTGCCGTCGAAATCGGCGAGGCGCGAGCGCGCGTCGCGTTTCTTGCCGCGCAACTGCGCGCTCGAGATCGCCCGCGCCAGGTTCGCGTAGCCGGTCTCGTTTTCGGCGAGCAGCACCAGGCGCGGCGCGTTCGGCCGCAACTCCGGAATATCGAGGGTCAACTCGGTTCCGGCGATCGCCGCGAAGTTCGCCGGCTTGGCCGCCTTGGCAAAACGAACGGCGCCGTAGAGGCCGTCGCGGTCGGTCAGAGCCAGCGCTTCGAGCCCGAGCTCGCGCGCGCGCTCGATCAGCTCCTCGGGGTGCGCGGCCCCTTCCAGGAAACTGAAATTCGACCGGCAGTGAAGCTCGGCGTAACGCACGGGAGCCATGGACTTGCCATGCTAATCGAACGTATGTTCGATGTCAAGGTC
>PLDY01000100.1 GCA_003136895.1 Candidatus Erabacter solicola
GCGATCTTGAACGGCTTGATCGCTTTCGGATCGACGAAACGAAGACAGTGCGCGGCAAAGTCATCGAGGATATCGCGCTGCCGGATCGTTCCGCGTTGGAGCGCAAGCGGCCCGAGATCCCCGCGCGCGACACGGTCGCGGATTGCGGCCAGACCGGTATCGAGCGAGATCGCTTGCGCGTACGGCCCGGTGAACTTCATCCCGTTATAGTTTGCGGGGTTGTGCGAAGCGGTGATCATGACGCCGCCTGCCAGACCGTAGTGGCCGACCGCGAAGTAGAGCGCATCGGTCGAGACCTTCTCGATATCGACCACGTCGGCGCCGGCTTCGGTCGCACCGCGCGCGAACGCTTCGAAGAGTCTTTCGCCCGAGGGACGCATATCGCGCCCGACCGCGATCGTCGCGAGGCCGAGTTCGTTGACGAAGGCGCGCCCGATCCCGTGGGCGATCTCGTCGTTGAGTTCGATCGGATAGATTCCGCGGACGTCGTAACTCTTGAAGATCGCCGACAGCGAACCCGATGCGGGCGGTCCGGGTTCCGTAGACGGCGCCGGCTCGGGCGGCTTGGCGGGCGCGGGCTTCCGATGCGAGTTCGCGATAAAGGTTTCGATTGCGGCGCAGGTCTCGGCGGGCGCCTCTTCTTGCGGAAGCAGTCCGGCGCCGGGGAAGGTCACGAGCGTTCCGTCCTTNNGACGAACGGAAGATCGCGCGCGACGTTGCAGTTCAGCATGCCGCCCATCAACGCGGCAGGAACGTAACGCGCGCCCAATTGGTGCGTGACGGAATAATAGTGATCGACAATATCCGGCGTCACCTCCGCGCCGGCGTAGACGTCGCGGCGCAGGTGCCGGCGCAATGCCGCCTTGCTGGCAAGCGCGTTGAAAGCACTCTCGCCGGCGATCGGCGAGCGCAGCAGCATCGTCAGCGCCCGGCCCCTGGCCGTTGCGTCCCCGTCGAGCACGCCGGAGAGGCCGACCGGCGCGATCAGCACCAAACGCTCGACGCGCTCCGGAACGCGCGCCGCCGCGCGCACCGCAAAGGCGCCGCCGAGCCCGCTACCGACCAGGGTCGTCGGGCCGTCGGAGAACTCGCCGATCGCGTCGACGATCAGTTCGACGAAAAGTTCCGGCGTGTATTCGAGATCGGGAAGTTCCGAAAGTCCGCAGCCCACTAGGTCGAATGCCACCACGCGATGCGCGCGCGCGAGCAGCGGCGCGAGCTTGCGGTACTCGAACGACGATGCCCCGGAATCGATCCCGTGAACGAGTAGCACGAGCGGCCCGCTCCCGAGTTCGGTTGCGAAGATGTCGTAGCCGCGCCAGTTCCAAGGGTGGCGAACCCCACCGACGTGATCGAGCGGAAGGGCGCTCGCCGTGCGCAGGCGCCGGTTGACGAGCGCCGCGGCGCCGGTGATTCCAACGATCGCCCCCAGCGGCCGCAGAGCCTTCTTGAACGTCTCCATCGCTCCCACGCTGGCCCTATTCCCTGAAAGACTCCACAGTCCGTGCGGAGAGCCGGAGTACCTAATGCGGCGGGCTTTCAAGGTGGGTTCATGCAATAGCATCGTCAATGTTCGAACGGTTACCGCCCACCGACGGACGGACCGTTGAGATGGACGGCGGCGAAGCGTTACTCATTTTCGATCCGCTGGCCGGATCGCTGCTCTATGCCAATGCCGCAGCGGTCGCGCTGTTCGATATCGGCGAGCATCGTCCGAGCAGTCCCGAAGCGATCGTTCCCGAACTCGCGGATTTGACGCCACGCGAATTTGTGACGCGACTCGCACTCGCGACGCGCACGCTCGATATCGCGCTGCGCGTCGAAACGTTGAAGGCCGGTCCGTTCAATCCGTCGGACGCGGTGCTGGTGACGGTGCGCCGCACCGCGGGCGCATTGCCCGACTACGGCAGCAAACGCATCGAGCGTCTCGAGGCGCTGTGGAGCCTGGTCGTGCGGCGCGGTTTTGCCGGCGACGAGCAAGTCGGCGCGATCCTACGCGAAGGCGTGGAAGGGATCGCCCTCGAGGCTGCGCTGCTCGGGCGCGTCGAGGCTGGCGAGTTGCAGGTCGAGTTCCTGGTCGATACGCCTGAAATAGAGGTCTTCGGGAGGATCCCAATCGATCGCTCGCTGGCGCGCGACGCCCTGCGCCGCGCCGGTACGTTCGCCGTCCTCGATACCGAAGGCGATTCGCAATACAAGGATGCGCTGACGCCGGCGCGTTCGTTCCTCTCAGCGGCCTTCCGGGTCGGCGAGGATCAATGGGTCGTGACCTTCACCTCACAAGCGCCGCGCGTAATACCGTTCGACGAAGACGATTGGCGCTACGTCGATTTCTTAGTCGAGGCGCTGGCGCGTTCGCTCGAACGCCGCGCGAGCGACGCGCGCATCGAGAAGCTGGCGTACTCCGATGCGCTGACGAGCCTGCCCAACCGCGTCGCACTGTTGACGCGGCTCGACGAGACGATCGCCGAAGCCGAGCATCTCGGCGTGCGCGCGGCGGTACTCTTCCTCGATATCGACGGGTTCAAAGCGGTCAACGATTCGATCGGCCATCACGGCGGCGACACGGTGCTCGCCGAAGTCGCGGCACGCTTACGCAGCACGTTACGCCGTGAAGAGTTCATCGGCCGGCTCGGCGGCGATGAATTCGCGATCCTCATGTCGCACATCAAGACGCGCGGCCAGATCGAATCGATCGCGCAACGCATCGGCGGCGTCTTGACCTCGCCGTTCACCGTAGGCGAGCATCGCTTCTCGCTTGCCGCTAGCATCGGCGTCGCGATCTATCCCGACGATGCTGCGACGCGCGACGAGCTCTTGGCGATCGCCGACGCCGCGATGTACCAAGCTAAGGAACAGGGCGGCGCGCGCATCAGATTCCGCGACGGCGAGTGGACGACGCAGGCCAGCGTCGGCGGCGTCGCGCCTGCCTATCTGACGACGGAGCCGGTCGATAGCGGCTATCTGCTCGCATACCAGCCGATCCTCGACGTGCATCGCAGCCGCGTCGTCGGCGCGGAGGCACTCGTGCGTCGCGTGCATCCGGTTCACGGACTGCTCGCGCCCGAACACGGCTGGTCGATCGCGCGGGACGAAGCGGGCCGGCGCGATCTGGACCGCTGGGTCTTGCGCGAGGCGACCTCGCAGGCGCGCGCTTGGTCGCACCTCGGCGAAGACCTGCGCGTCGACGTCAACCTCGCCGCCTACGATCCGCGCGAGATCGAGACGCTCTTCTCCGACGAGAATCTGACGACCGATCTGGAACGGCTGCGCATCGAGATGTCCACGGCGCAGTTCGCGGCCGAGCCGTCGCCGGAGTTCGCGGCGTTCATCGAACGCTGCGTGATCAGCGGAATGTCGTTCGTGCTGGACCGTTTCGACGGCGGTTTCGCCTCGCTGCAGTCGCTCGCGTATCTGCCGGTGCAGGCGGTCAAACTCGACCGGGCGTTGGTCGAGAGCATCACTACGAGCGCGACCTCGCGGGCCCTCGTCGAGGGGACGGTCGTAGTGGCCAGGTCCTTGGGGTGGCAGGTTATCGCGAAGGGTGTCGAAACAGCCGCGCAACAAGAGCTTCTTGTTTCGCTTGGCGTCGACGGGGTACAGGGATACCATATAGCACATCCGATGACCGCAATCGATTTTGGGACCTGGCTACGAGACCATGGAACCGGAGGCCTGACCGCGTGAGCGCGCGCGGCGTCCGCGTGCTGTTCATCGCGTCTCTGCTTGTCTCGCCGGCGCTCCCGAGCGGCGCTGCAACCGTCGCCGCCGTCGCGACGGCCTCGGGCTGTTCGATGTTGCCCGGTAGCCCCGCGATGCTGGCTTCGGACGCGATCGATCCCGACGTCTTCGTCTGGGACTCGCGCGGCCGTTTGATCGACTGGACCGGCGGCCATTGGGGCAGCTCGAAAGAAGTCTTAAACCACACGACGCTCGCCGTGCCCGGCACGCGCGCGCTCGTCGTTTCGTGCGCTCCCGGCGTCGCGCGCCGCAAGTACTCCGATATCAATCAAGACGCGATCGGCGTGCGACTGACGAGCGGGCAATACAAAGGCCGCTACGGCTGGGTCCTCTCATCGGACGCGCATCCGCTCGGCGCGATTCACGCTAAGAAATAACCCGGCCGTATCTTCGAGGGCCCCATCGCGGGCCACGTCGTGAGCTTCGAGTATCTGGGCGACCTCTTGGTCGGCTATTGGATCGGCAAGGTCTTCTGGGGCAGAGGCATCGCGACCGCGGCCTTGACCGAGTTTCTGCGCCGCCAAACGGCGCGTCCGCTGAACGCGCGCGCGGCCAAAGACAACCTTGCCTCGCTACGTGTCTTGCAGAAGTGCGGCTTTGTCGTTACGGGCGCGGACAAGTTTTGCCCACGCTCGTAACGCGGAGATCGAGGAACTGGTGCTGACCCTCCGTTAGCCGTTCGCCTCCGGCTCGCTAACAGTCGTAGTACAGATAGAACTCGTACGGGTGCGGGCGGATCTCGACGGGTTTGAGTTCTTTGTCGTGCTTGTACTCGATCCACTGATCGATAAAGTCTTCGGAGAAGACGCCGCTTTCGGTCAGATAGGCATGGTCGTTGCGGAGCGCGTCGAGCGATTCGCGCAGCGACCCCGGAACAGTCTTGATCTTGGCGGCGTCTTCGGGTGAGAGATCGTAGATGTTCTTATCGAGCGGCCCAAAACCGGCTTTGACCGGATCGATTTTCTTCTTGATGCCGTCGAGGCCGGCGCAGAGCAGCGCGGCGAATGCGAGATAGGGGTTCGCCGTCGGATCGGGCGGCCGGAACTCGAGACGCTTCGCCTTGGGATTCCCTTGAAAAAACATCGGGATGCGGATCGCTGCCGAACGATTGCGGGCGCTGAACGCGACGTTGACCGGGGCCTCATAGTGCGGCACGAGACGTTTGTACGAGTTGGTCGTCGGCGCGCAGAATGCGAGGAGCGAATCGATATGCGTCAGCAGGCCGCCGATGTAGTGGAGCATCATCTCCGAGCACTCGGCGTAACCGTTCGCATCGTAGAAGAGCGGCTTGCCGTCTTTCCAGATCGACTGGTGCACGTG
>PLDY01000127.1 GCA_003136895.1 Candidatus Erabacter solicola
CGGCGACGGCGACGGCGGCGGCGGCGAACGCCGTCACCGGGAAGCGGCGACTCGTCGCCTTCGGTCGCCGGCCGCGCCACGGGAGCCGGGCGCGCCGTGGCGGCGCGAACCTCACCCGGAGGCAACGGAATCCCGGCCGCAGCCGCAATCGCGGCCAAGGTCGCGGCATCGCCGGCTCCCGGCTTACGACGGCGGCGCCGGCGGCGCTTGCGCTTGAATTCACCATCGGCGCCGCCACCGTACGAAGCGAACGTGCGATGTTCGCCGTCGGGTTCGACGGCGGCGTAGTCGGGAACGTGCAGCGGCGCGACCGTCGCGAGCGGCGGCGTGGCCGATGCGTGCGCGCGAACTTCGGCGTCCTCGGCCTCGGCTTCCGCCTCGGTCGAGATCCCGATCGCCGGCCGGCCGCCCAGACCCTTGGCGGCCTCCTCGGCGAGTTCGCGCAGTTGCTCTTCCTGCTCCGCGACCGTGAGCTCTTTCTTGCGGCCGCGTCCGCCACGGCGGCGACGCTTCTTGCCTTCGCCGGCGACTTGCGCGATCGGTGCGCGCGCCTCGGCCAGGATCGTTCCATCCTCATCGACGTCGATGATCTTGATCTTGATCGTCTGCCCGACCGCATTCGCGGCGTTTTCGACTTCGACCAAACGGTCGCCGACGACGGCCAGCGCCGAGGTCGCGACGGGCAGGCGTCCGTAGATCAGTTCGACTTCAACTTCGTCGCCGACACGCACTTCGGGTGCGGGGCGCGCGGGTTTCGAATCGTCGAGTCTGTGAATCTTGGTTCGCTCGGGCGGCAGCGAGAGATCGACGCGCACGTCGACCTTCGTGCCGAGTTCTTTTTCGAGCGCTTCGAGTTCGCTCTGATACCAGTATTCGATCTGCGCGCCGACCGTGGGATACGAGATGACCTCGATCGGCTGCGCTTTCGCCTTACCGTTGTGGTGTTCGTGACCCAGACGGCGCACAGTGCGGAAGGCTTCGATCGCCACCGTCTCCGGCGACATGACCGAGCCGAGCCCCGTGCAGGTGGGGCATGCGCCGCGCAGTTGGCCGGCGAGATCCTTGCCGACGCGCTTGCGCGTGAACTCGAGCAGTCCGAGCGCGGAGAACGATTGGATCGTCGTCCGCGTGCGGTCCTTGCGCAGCCCGGTTTCGAGCGTGGCGAGCACCTTGTTGCGCGCGTTCTCCGTCGACATGTCGATGAAGTCGCAAACGATGATGCCGCCGATATCGCGCAGACGCACTTGACGCGCGATCTCGGCCGCAGCTTCAATATTCGTCTTGACGATCGTGTCTTCGAGGTTCTTGCCGCCGGTGAACTTGCCGCTGTTGACGTCGATGACGGTCAAGGCTTCGGTCGTCTCGATCACGATCGAGCCGCCCGAGGGCAAATTGATCTTGGGGCGCAGCAGCTTCTGGACTTCTTCGTCGACCTTGAAGTCTTTGAAGAGCGAGCGGCCGCTGTTGTAATGCTGGATGCGCTCGACGTATTGCGGTCCGAGCAGCCGCATGAAGTCGCGGACCTTCTCGTACTCTTCACCGTTGTCGATCAGGACGCGGTCCACTTCGGGCGTGATGAAATCGCGCGCCGCCTTGTAGACGAGGTTCATGTCTTTATGGATCAAGGACGGGGATGGCGCGCGCTTATAGCTCTCGAGGATACCGTGCCACATGCGGATCAGCACGCCGAGATCGGCGAGCAGTTCGGCTTGGCTGACGCCCGCGGCCGCGGTCCGGACGACGGTCGCCATCCCTTCGGGCCGGATCAGTTTCATGATCCCCTTGAGGCGGTTGCGCTCGTCGGCGCTCTCGATCTTGCGCGAGACGCCGGAGTACTTGCCGGTCGGCATGAGGATCAGGTAGCGGCCCGGCAGCGAGATGTTGGTAGAGATGCGCGCGCCTTTGAGGCCGCGCGGCTCTTTGACGATCTGGACTAAGACGTCATCGCCCTTGGCGATCTTTTCGGTGATAGTCCAGCCGGAACGGCCTTGCGTGATTTCGACATCGCCGATGTTGAGCGGCGTCTTGTTGATGTCGTCGACGTACAAGAAGGCGTTGCGGCCGAGGCCGATATCGACGAAACTCGCTCCCATACCGGGGAGCACGTTCATCACTTTACCTTTGTAGATCGAGCCGATAACTTTTTCTTCGCGTTCGAAGTAGATTTCGGCGAGTTGGCCGTCCTCAAGGATTGCAACCCGGTTTTCCCAGGGGTCGCTGGAAATGAGGATTTCAGTTGGCACGTAGTAACCTTTCGGTTTTGGGCGGCGCGGTGCGCCGCCGCATGAATTCAGTTAAGCCTGTTCCCCCATGGAACGGCATCGTGACCGCACCGTTCGTCCGGTCCTGGCGCCTGCGATAGCGGCGCGGTCCCCGAACGGCGGTGTGACCAAAGAAGAAATTCCGATCGACCAGACTGCGCCAGCGGAAGCGCCGAGCGCTGCAACGCGTACGCAAAAACTTGAGATCGGATGTCTTCCGTCATTGGCGGGCAGCCCGGGACGGTCCTTGTGGCTAAAGAAGGAGGCCCCTGCTTACCTTGCCCTAGGGTCGACCCATCTAGGCCCGGCCACCCGTATCAATCCAGAAGCGGCGATGAACCGCGCCGGCGTCGGCCGGCACTTCGTCTCTGACGACGGCGCCGTTCTTCTCGACGACGCGTAGCGACGGCGCGTTCGTCACGTTGACCGTAATCAGCGCTCTCGCAATTCCGATCTCATTGAGGCGCACGAGGGCTGCGCGCAGCATCTGTGTGGCATAGCCGTTGCCGCGCTCGCTCGGCCGCACGCCGTACCCAATAGTACCGCCGTCGATTTCGAGGCGCGGCGTCAGGCCATGACGGACGCGTACCTCACCGAGCGCGCGCCCGTCGCGTAGGAGAACGAACGTGTCGGTCCGGACGATTCCGGCCGGCAGCGGTCCCTCGGCCAGCAACCTCCAGAACGTTATGTAGCCCTCGACGCCATCGTAGCCGTTGAGTCTTGCGAATTCGAGCGGCGGATGCGCACCGTCCCGTGCGAGCATCTCGTCCAGAAAACTCGCAAGCGAGTCGCGCATCAGCGGCGAGATCGGCTCGAGCGTCACGAAGATCCTGTCTCTACCCAGATCCGGCGCAACATCGCGCCGTCTTCGGCGACGACATCGTCCCGGACGACACCGCCGCACTTCTCGGCGACGCGTAGCGACGCGGCGTTCGTGATCTCGATCGTCAGCAGCGCTCGCACGATGCCGATCTCGGCGGCGCGCCGCAGCCCTTCGCGCAACATCGCGGTCGCGTAGCCCTTGCCGCGCTCGCTGGCCCGCACCGCGTAACCGATGTTTCCGCCGTCGCGCTCGAGGTCGGGTGTCAGGGTGCGACGCAAACGCAGATCGCCGATCGCACGCTCGCCACGAAAGGCGATCAACGTATCGGTTCGCACGAAGCCGCGCTCGGGCCACGCCTCACACGCGATCCGCGACCAAAACTCGATGTACCCATCGGTTCCCGGATACCCGTTGCGCGTAGCGGAAGCTTCCGCGCCGCTGCCGTCACCGGAGCGCCGATAATCGGCCAGTAGATCTTCCAGCGCGTCGCGGATCTGCGCCGAGACCGGCTCGAATCTCAATGCACCGTACATCGAGCGCCTAAAAGACGAGCTTGTCGCGCTGCATCGAGATATTCAGCAGCAGGCCGATAGCCGCGAAGTCGGTGATGATCGCGCTGCCGCCGTAGGACATGAACGGCAACGGAATCCCGGTGATCGGCATGATGCCGACCGTCATCCCGATATTGACGGTGACGTGGAAGGCGAGCATGGTCACGATCCCGACCGAGAGCAGCAGCGCGAACCGGTCGCGCGCCGCAAAGACCGCGCGCAACGCACCGAAGAGCACGAGCCCGTACATGGTGACGAGTCCTAGCGAACCGAGATAGCCCAGCTCCTCGCCGACGACGGTGAAGATGAAGTCGCGCGAGTGTTCGGGGACAAAGTCGAGTTGCGTCTGCGTTCCGTGGTTGAGTCCCTTGCCGAACAGCTCGCCGCTGCCGACGGCGATCTTCGACTGGTTGAGGTTCCAGCCGGCGCCGCGCAGATCCGAGTTCGGATGCAAAAAGATCAACAGCCGGCTGCGCTGGAACGGCTTGAGGATGACGTTCGTCCCGACGACGAACGCGGCTACCGCAGCCGAACCGGCCGCGTACACCGCAAAATACCACGGCTTGGTGAGACCGAAGAAGAGTTGCGCGCTCAGCATCGCGAGGATGACGAGCGTCGTGCCAAGGTCGGGCTGCTTCAGGATCAAACCGGCCGGCAGCGCGACCGCGAGGACCGTCAACGCGAAGTCTCGCGGGCCCGAGGCGGTGCTGCTCGCGAGCAACGACGCGATCACGATCGCGAGGATCAGTTTCGCGGGCTCCGAGGGCTGAAACGTACCGAGCGGTCCGAGTGAGATCCAACGCTGCGCGCCGAGCGCGGCGTGCCCGCTCGCCATGACGATGCCGAGCATGACGAGATTGGCGATATAGAGATGCAGCGCCCAGCGTCGCCAGCGCCGGTAATCGACCGATGCGAACCAAGCCATCGCGCCGGTGCCGATCGCGATGTAAACGAGTTGCTTGCGCCACTCGCTCGATGCGTCGAGGTTGTGCAGATTCGCCGAATGGATGATGAGCACGCCGAACAACGACAAGCCGATCACCGAAACGGCGAGCAGCCAGTTGAAGCGTCGGTACCACGGGCGTTCCATCGCCCATCGACTTGTCTACAGCGGCGCGTTACGCCTGGGCGCTATTTCCCATCGACGTCGGAACGAGCTTGGTCTGCACGGCGCCCTTGCGCTTGCGCCGCCGAACGCGAGTCGCGGGCGGCGCCGGCGGCCGCGGCGCAGACGGGCGGTCGTTGCGCACGGCTAAGATCGGAACGCTGGCCAGCATGGCGACTTCGCGTTCGCGCATCTCGAAGGTCACTTCGGCGTGCTGCGGATCGATATCGACATACTTGGAGAGCACCGCGAACAGCTCGGCCTTCAGCGCGTCGACCACGTCGGGGGCGAGCGAGAGATGATCCGAGAGCAGCACCAAGCGCAGGCGCTCCCGGGCCGTCGCGCCCGATCCTTCGCGGCGGAAAAATGGCTTGAAGAAGTCCGACTTCTTGAGGAAATCCAACATTAGGCGCGCCCTCCAAATAGGGCTCCGAGCTTGGTGAAAAATCCCGGCTCGGGAGTGGTCGTGGAGACTTCGCCCCGATCCTCGCCGACGATGCGGCCGGCGATCGCGCGAAACGCCGCGCCGATCGCCGAGTTCTCGTCGAGTGCGATCGGCTCGCCTTTGTTGGTCGAGACGATAACGCCCGGCTCGTCCGGAATGACGCCGAGCAACGGCAAACGCAAGATCGCGTTGACGTCCTCGACCGAGAGCATCTTGCCTTTCTTGACCAAGGCGGGACGCAGGCGGTTGACGATCAGTTCAGGCGACCAGCCGTTCGGCAGCAAGCCGACGACCCGGTCGGCGTCGCGCACGGCCGAGACTTCCGGGGTGCAGACGATGATCGCGTGCTGCGCCCCAGCAATCGCGTTGCGAAAACCCGTCTCGATACCGGCCGGGCAATCGATCAGCACGTACTCGAAGCGCTCGCGCAGCTGCTCCATCAAGTTCATCATCTCGGCGGTGTCGACGTCTTCTTTTTCGCGGGCCTGTGCCGCGGCTAAGAGGTAGAGGTTCTCGCTGCGCTTGTCGCGCACGAGCGCGTCGTCGAGTCCGACGTTGCCCTCGATCACGTCCAGCAAGTGGTAGCGGACGCGGTTTTCTAGGCCCAGAACGATATCCAGATTGCGCAGCCCGACATCGGCATCGACCAGAACGACGCGCTTGCCGAGCGCAGCCAGCGCCGTCCCGACGTTGGCGGTGGTCGTCGTCTTGCCGACGCCGCCTTTGCCCGACGTAATGACGATCGCGCGGCCGAGCGTCGCCGCCGCCGCTTGACCCTCGGTTGTGGACTCCACCGGAGTGGTTTCAAAAGCCCGCATAGCCCGTTAGCCCGCTTTCCACAGTGCGAACAGCCTCGAGAAGAAACTGGGCGCTTCGAGATCGGTGAGCGGCACGACTTCGCCTTCCAAGCGACGAGCGATCTTGCCGTAGATTGCGGCGAGCCGGTGCGCCTCGTCGAGCACCAGCGGTTCGCCGCGATTGGTCGTATCGATGACTTCTTCATCTTCGGGGATGACCCCGAGGATCACGCCTCCCAAAATCTCGCTCACGTCTTCGACCGACATCATCTCACCTGATTTTACCATCTCCGGGCGAATCCGGTTCACAATTAGCTGAAATGGCGTGCCGCGGTCGCGCAGCTTGCCGACGACGCGGTCGGCATCACGAATCGCGCTGACCTCGGGAGTCGTCACCACGATCGCTTCACGCGCGCCGGCGATCGCGTTACGAAAGCCGTGTTCGATTCCCGCCGGACAATCGATCAAGACGAAGTCCGCCGTCTTGGCGAGGTCGCCGATCAGTTTGTCCATCTGCTCTTCGCTGACGGCCGTCTTCTCGCGCGTCTGCGCGGCGGGCAGCATCTGCAACGATTCAAAGCGCTTGTCGCGAATGAGCGCTTGACGCAACTGGCAGCGCCCTTCGACCACCTCGACCAGATCGAAGACGATGCGTTTTTCCACGCCCATGACCAAGTCGAGGTTGCGCAGCCCGATATCGGTATCGACCAGCACGACCTTGTGGCCGCGCATGGCGAGCGCGGCGCCGACATTGGCGGTCGTCGTCGTCTTCCCGACGCCGCCCTTGCCCGAGGTGATGACGATGCGGCGCGCGCCGCCGCCCTGGCCGCTCACTTGTTCAAACCGGATTTGGCGTACGGCGCGATGGCGATCCTCTCACCTTGTACGAATGCGATCTCGGGTCCGTGACGTTTGCGCTTCCCGTCGTCGGCGGCGATAAAGGTCGCGATACGTAACTGCGTTGCGGCCAGTTCGAGCGCGGTCACGCGGGCTCCGGCATCGCCCTGCGCGCCGGCGTGCGCCGTACCGCGGAGCGCGCCGAAGACCAGAATATCGCCGCTGGCCACCAGTTCCGCGCCCGGATTGACGTCGCCGGCGACCACGATGTTCCCGAGCTGCTGAAGTGACTGGCCGCCCCGCACGGTGCCGCGATGATAGAGCGTCGCCGGGCCCGCCACGAGCGCGACCGGGGCCGCGATCGTCGTGACCGGAACCGGTCCGGCCGGAACGGGCGGCTCAAAGTCGGGCCGGGGGACCGAAGGTTCGCCGCGAGCGCGGCGCCGCGCGATATCGGCCCGAGCGCCGGCAAAATCGGGGTCGAGCGAGCGCGCTGCCTCGGTCAGTTCCATTTCGCGCTCGGCCTGTTCGGCTCGGGCGGCGCGCTTGCGCTCGAAGCTTGCGACCGGCGGCCGGGGCGGCTCGCCGAGGTATTCGATTCCGAAATCGGCGGCGAACGCGGCGATGACTTGGTCGCCATAGAGGCCCCGCAGCGAGATGCCGTGCGCGTGCACCGCGTCGAGGAACGCTGCGAACGATTCGCCGCTCGGGCGCTGGTCGACGAAGATCGCGGTTGCCTGGGTCCCCCGGTAGAAGTCGGGCCGCCCTTCCAGCCGCTCGCTCACCTCGGCCCATGCCTCGTCGAAGGCGCCGTCGGCAAATACGAACTCGAGCCCCGTCTTGGTGCCGCGAAGCATCGCTATCCCCGTTTCGCGCCGGGGTGCGCCGTGAAGTGGCCCATCCGAGGTGGGGCTTGCACCCTCTGCCGCAACGCAACCTTCGCTGTCCACATCGAATTCACAAGTATCTAGGGTTATTCACATTTCACCCACTCTTAACTCACCGCCGGCGGCGGAGTCTTTAGGCCGGTCTCCGTCGAAGGAGCCAGACTCCCCATGTAGAGGTAGATGACCATGACCGCCACCGGCCGCCTGCTCCCGCTCGTCCTCATCGCATCGCTCCTGTGCACCTTGGTGCCCGCACCCGCGCGCGCGGTCTCGACGCAGACCGAGATCGAGATGGGCAAGGCTCAAGATAAGTCCGTGCTCGAGCAATACAACGTCGTAACGGATCCGCTGCTGTATCAGTGGGTCAACGACGTCGGACAAAGACTTTGGGCCCAGACGGCGCGCAAGGATATTCCGTACAACGTCAAGATCCTCGATACGCAGGATATCAATTCGTTCACCGTCGGCGGCGGCTACATCTACATCAACGAGGGCGCGCTCGACTTCGTCCAGTCCGACGACGAACTCGCCGGCATTCTCGGCCACGAGACCGGTCATAACGAGCGGCGCCATACGGTCACCCTGCCGGCGAAGGCCAACGCGCTCAACCTGCTGCTCGGCATCGCCTCGATCTTCTCGCCGTTCATCTACCACTTCGGCCAGATCATGGAAGCCGGCATCATCGCCAAACAATCGCGTGCCGACGAGCTGCAAGCCGACCAGTACGGATTGCTCTTGATGTCACGCGCAGGCTTCGATCCCGATGCGATGGTCTCGTTCATGAAGCACTTGGATGCGACGCATGCTGAGACGCCGAGCCTGGTCGACAAGTATTTCCAGGATCACCCGGGCTTCCCCGATCGCGTCTCGCACTTGGTCGGGTACGAACCGCTCGATCCGACGAAGCGCACGACCGATCAACAGCTGGTGCAAGCGGTCCACGATCAGGACACGGCGCGCTACAGTTTCGCGCAGCTGAAGTTCCAGAAAGTTTTGAAGCTCGATCCGGGTAACCCGGTCGCGCTCTTACATCTCGGTCAAACGCAGATCGCGCTCGGCCTCAACGAAAAAGGCCAGCAAACACTGGCGGAAGCGGCCGAAAAGGGCACCCCCGAAACCCGCACCGTCGCGCTCTCGAATATTAAGGCGCTTCGCGACAGCCAGAACAAATTCACGCTGACGCGGACCAATCTCGCGCCGCTGCGCGCGTTGCTCGAGGACACGAAAGCGCGTCAGAACGTCGCCGACGCGACGATCGCGGCGCGCCGCGACGCGGGCCGCGACCAGATCAAAGCGATCGACGCGCGCGTGCAAAACATCACGTACGGCATGCCGGATCTGAGCAACATTCAAATCCGCAACGGCAGCCGTCTCGAAGCGATCATTCGAAACCTCGATTCGATGGGCCGTTCGATCGACGCCGCGTTCGGAAAAGCGTCGGGGACGATCTCGGGAGTCGGATCGCTCGATCGCAATAAAGAGAGCGGTTTGGTCAAAGAGAACTCCGACATCATGAAGGAACTCGCGGCGCCGCTCGCGCTCGATCCGGTGCCGGCGCAGTCGCTCTCGATTCTGCCGGACTATCCGCGCATGTTCGACGATCTGCAACTCACGCAGGCCGACATGATTCGCGCGCTCGACGCGTCACGCGCCTCGCTCGCGCTCCTCGACGTCTCGCTCGGCGATCTCGACGAGTTCATCAAACGCCTCTCGCGTTCGGACCTCGCGTTCGGCGGCGACATCCAGCTCGCCGACTACAACGCGCTCGTGCCGATCATGGCGAAGGCTGCCGACGGACTCTCGCGCGCGGCCGTCGCCGGCTCGCAAGGGCAGCAACTCTTTATGATGGCGCGTGCGCGACAGTTGCAATCGCGCATCACGATGCTCGGCATCGGCTATCCCGAGGATCGCTATTCGACCTTGCAACACGCGCTCGACCTGCGCGTCAAGAATCCGGGACTCGACTTCACGACGATGACCCACGACGATCTCACGCCGGGTGAAGTGGCGGCGGCGACGATCGTCGCGGCCGATACCAACACGACGCCGGAAGCGATCGTTCAAGAGGCCAAGGCGACCAACCGGCACATCGTCGACGTCGCCAACGCGCGCGGCATGCATGCGGAGGCGCTCGAGATCTTCTTGGGCCTCGTCTATCTCGATTACACGGACGATCCTGAAAAGGAAGCGCGCGGACACTAGCGCCGGATGACGAGCGCTCGCGACATCTTCACGCTGGTCCGCAAGGGCGTCAGCGCGGTGGGCGTCGGCACCGAGGCGCGCAAGCCGTTCCGCTTCCTGCTCTGCGGCGATCCGGCGCTGGTCGCGGAGTTGCGCGCGCTCCTACTGCGCGGCCAGGACGAGAGCGTCCCGCTCGACGCGGCCGCCACGCTCGAAACGATCGATCCGCTGCGGATCGCGACGGTCGTTGGGCCCGACGCGCGCTGCGTCATCTTCCTAGCCCGGCCCGGCGACTTGGCCGGCGCGCGGCTCGACCTCCTGCAGCAATTGAAGTTGCCGGTCTTCGTGTTAACCATCGATCCGGCGGCCTCTGAATCGCACCCGGTTTCGGCGCCGCCTCCCGGCGAAGTCGGCGAATACGTCGTGGACCGGATCGAACGCGAGACGCTGCGCATCAAATTCTTTCCGCACGTGATCGATCGTTGCAAGGGTCACGAGATCGCGGTCGGCCGGCGCCTTCCGGTCATGCGCGAAACCGTCGCGAACAAGTTGACGCGCGATGCGGCGACCTCCTCGCTCAAAGTCGCCGCGGCGAGCGCGATCGTCGATCACGTCCCCGTTCTCGGCATCGTGCTCGGCGCCGTCGCCTCGGCCGGCGATATGGTCGCGATCACCGGCATTCAGATCGTCCTCATGATGCAGATCGGCGCGGCCTACGGCAAAGATCCCGACGTGGGACGCATGTGGGAGCTGTTGCCGGTCGTCGGCGGCGGCTTGGGCTGGCGCGCGCTCTCGCGCGAACTCTCCGGTTTCGTTCCGGTCGCGGGCATCGCGATCAAAGGTGCGATCGCGTATGCGGGCACGATCGTGGTCGGCGAAGGCGTGACGTTCTTCTACGAGCACGGAACGCACATGACGGCGGCCGAAGCGTCGGCGCTCTACGACGAAAAGAAGCGCAACGCGATGGTCTTCGCGCGCGACACGATCGCGCGCATAAGAGGTCGCCTAAGCTAGCGCGTTCTCCGCCAGGAAGACCAACAGGTCGTCGTCGCTCAGGTGCGCGTACGAGGCGGGCAGCTTCGGACGCACGCCGGATGCGATCGAAGCGGCTAAACTCGCGCGAGCCTTCGCATCCAGCACCAAGCGCCGTTCGGCATAACTGCGCACGAGCGAGCGTTGCGCCGGGTCGAGTTCGCGCACGACGGCATCGTCCCGCACGAGGTCGCGCGACCCGAGCGAGCGCGCGCGTTCGTAGCGCAGATCGCGCACGACGATCGTTCCAGCGGCCATATCCCCCAGGCGCCGATTCTGCGGCGAGAGCAGCGTCGCGAACGCAGCGACTGCATAGAATCCTAGCGCGAATTCGAGGATTCTGATCACGTTGCGGATGACCGCGCTCGTGAAATCGAGCGGGAAACCGCCATCGCGAACGACGCGGATTCCGAGCGCGCGCTTGCCGGGCGTACGGCCTTCCCAGAGCCATTCGAACAAGATGAAGTAGCCATCGAAGAGCATGAAGAGCGCGAACGAGAAGAAGCCCTCGACGATTGCCGCGGCGACTTTGTCGGCGCCGGCCGTAGCTCTCGCCGCCGAACCGGGCAATATCGACGACAACCAAACGAGGCCGAAGACCACCGCGAAGAAGACGATGATCTGAATCGTCATATCGATGAAGACCGCGAAGAAGCGGCTGCCGAGGCCCGCCAGCTCGTACTCGAAGGCGACGCTTTCGCCGGTTGCGACATCGATCGTGCGTTCCATCGTTGCGAGGAAGCCTGTCCTGGGAGGCCTCGGCCGAGTCCTGCGAAACTGCACCGCCAATATGCGCGAGCGTGCCTTCATAGCGCGGCGGCAAGACGGTTGGGAACAACTCGAAGCGCTGCTACGAGCCGCCGACCGCGGCGGCTTAAGCCGCCTGAGCCCTGACCAACTCCAGGAACTGGCCTTGCGCTACCGCTCCGCGACGACGGATCTCGCGGCCGCTCAGAGCCGCGATTACTCACCCGAGGTTCGGGCCTATCTGAACCGCCTGACGGCGCGCGCCCACGCGTACGTTTACGTCGGCGGCGCGCGCAACGGCTGGTCGCGCCTCTCGGAATTTTTCGGCGGAACCTTTCCACGCGAATTCCGCAGCTCGGGACGAACGATCGCCGCCTGCACGACGCTCTTCGCGCTGGCTGCACTCGTTGCGTACTGGCAGGTTGAACAGCGTCCGCTCAGCGTCTACGCGCTCTTGCCCGCGTCGCTCGTGCCGGTCGTCCAAAAGAGTTTGCACAATTCGAACTTCGCCTTCGATCGCTCGTTCGCGCCGGCGGTCGCGAGTCAGATCATTACGAACAACGTCAAAGTCGCGATGATCGAGTTCGCGGGCGGAATCACGCTCGGCGTGCTGACGATCTGGTCGCTCTTGCAGAACGGGCTCATGGTCGGCGCGCTCGGCGCGCTCTATGGCGCGAAAGGCTTCGGCCCCGATTTCTGGGCCACGATCGCGCCGCACGGCGTCATCGAATTGACCTCGATTCAAATCGCGGCCGGCGCGGGCATCTTAGTCGCGCAAGCGATCATCGCGCCGGGGCGCCTGCGACGCATCGACGCGTTGAAAGCGAACGGGCGGCGCGCCGGCGTGCTCATGATGGGCGTCGCCGGGTTGCTGGCGGTCGCGGGCACGATCGAAGGCTTCGTCACGCCGCAGCGCACGTCGCTCGTCTTCCGCTTCGGGTTCGGCATTCTGACGGCAGTCGTGCTCGCGGCATATCTCGCGCTCGCCGGCCGTAAACGAGGCACACGATCTCCAGCGACGCGTCTGCTTTCCGGCGCGCTCGTAGCTGCGTCGTTCTTCGGCGCATCGTTCGGCACGACGCAAGCGCAACAGTCTAACCAGATTCGCATCATCGCCGCCGCCGTCTATGCCCCGCTCCTGACCGATCTCGCGTCCGCATACGAAGCGAACGGCGTCGCGCCCACCGTTCGCGAGAGCGGTTACCAAGATGCCCTCAAAGAACTCGACGCCGGAACCGCCGATATCGCGATTCTCGATCGAGCGCCGGCGGGGAGCAACTACATCGACCATCCCTTGGCCGTCGTGCCGTACGCGCTCGTCGCCAACAGCGAGGCCGGTGTCACCGCGCTCTCGAGCGCACAGATCGTCTCGATCTTTTCCGGCAAGACGACGAACTGGTCGCAGGCCGGCGGTGCGAACGTCCCAATCGCGATTCTCGAACGTCCACCGGCTTCGGGAACTACCGGTTTGTTCGACTCGGTCTTCGGCGCGCCGACAGCGCACGGCACGCTGGTCGACAACACCTCGCGAGCCGTTCTCGACGCAGTACGCGAGACGCGCGGCGCCATCGGCAGCGTCGGACTCGCCTACGCGCCGGCCGAGCGCGTCACCGTCATCGCGATCGACGGCGCGCTGCCGACGGCCGAGGCGATCGCGGCAAAGCAGTACCGCTTCTATTCGTACGTCCACGTCGTGACCGCCGGTCCGGCAACCATGCTGGCGTCACGCTTCATCTCGTTCGCCGAGACGCGACGCGAGTTGCTCCACAAAGCCGGTTACCTCACCGTCTTCGAAACAAAGACGCGCTAGCGATCCGGTTAGATGAGGCCGCGCGCTTTCACATCGAGATAGGCGTCGAGCAGCGCCACAGTGAGTTGAGGCGCGGGCACGTCGATGATGATGATCCCAAGCGATCGCAGCTTGGCGATCGCCTTCTGCCGCTCGTCGGATAACATCATCGCAACGCTCGTGCGATAGGCCTCGGCCGGGGCGCGCACCGGAGCCGCGAGCGATTCGACGATCGCGGCGTCGTTCATCAAGACGCACATGACGAGATGGCGCGGCACGAGCGTCGCCAAACCGCCGAGGACGGCCGCCGAGGCTGCCGGGTCGAAGATGTCGGTAAACATCACGACCAGGCTGCGCTTGCCGTAACGCCGCTTAAGGTCGGTGAAGGTCGTTTCGTAATCCGGCTCTTCCAAGCGCGGTTGCAGATCGTATGCCGCGCGGGCCAGGGCGTTGACGTGCGCGGCACCGCGACGCGGAGCGATCGAGAGAACCGGCTTGGCCGCAAACGCGATGAGGCCGACGTTGTCGCCGGCCGTCTGCGCGATGTGCGCGACCGAGAGCCCGGCGGTCAAAGCGTAGTCGAACTTCCGTTGCGGGCCGATCCGCGGCATCATCAGGCGGCCCGCGTCGAGCAACACCAAGACCTGCTGGCTGCGTTCGATCTCGTGCTGTTCGACCATGATGCGGCCGCGGTGCGCGGTCGCCTTCCAGTTGATCGACCGGAACGCGTCGCCGGGAAAGTATTCGCGCAGACTCTCAAACTCGGCGCCGATGCCGCGCAGGCGCAGTTTGCGCAACCCGGCGTCGAGTAAGGTGGAACGCCGGGCGAGCGTTCCATAGCGTTCGATCGCCGAGAAATCCGGGAAGACGCGAACTTCCTCGGAAGCATCGGCCGCGAACCGCCGGCGCAAGAGACCGATCCGATTCTCGACCCACAGATAGGTCGTGCTCAAGCGCACCAGGCCGCGCTCGCGCGCTTCGAAACCCAGCTCGAGCTCGACGAAGGTTCGAGATGCGACGTTCGCTTCGACCGACTCGCATTCGAACGCGAACGTCTCGACCGGCGATTCGAGGATGCCGATGCGAATGCCGATCGCCGAACGATTCTCGACACGGTACAGCAAGCGTCCCGGCCGCCGCAGCGCGACGAAGTCGGCGCCGGCGCGCGTTACGCGCAGGTCGTCGCGCGAAGGACCGAGCGCGATATCGAGTGCGAGCAGCGCGGCGAAGACGGCCGCGCCGAGCAGAGCCAGCCCAAACGCGGCCGGTACCACGCTCGCCGCAGCGACCAGCACCGCGAGCCCGAGCAACACCCAGACGCCGCGCATCGAAAGCCACAGGGCCGGAAAGACTCGGCGCAAAACTAGGCCGGGGTCGCGGGGCGGGTAACGTTCTTGGGCACTTCGACGGCGGCCAAGATGCGCGCGACGATCGTATCGGCGTTGAGTCCTTCGACCTCCGACTCCGGCCGCAGGATCAGACGATGCGGCAAGACGAGCGGCGCGACCGCTTTGACGTCGTCGGGCGTCGCGAAGTCGCGGCCTTCGATCGCCGCCGCGGCTTGCGTCGCGATCAACAGCGCGAGTGCGGCGCGCGGGCTCGCACCCAGCGCGAGATCGTTGGAGGATCGCGTGCGCGCCACGATCTGATAGATGTAGCCTTGCAGCGATTCAGCGACGTAGATCGCGCGTACTTCGCGCTGCGCCGCGAGCACGTCGTCGGCGGTCGCGACCTTTTCAACGCCGGCCGCGCTTAGATCGCGCGCATCGAAGCCGGCGACGCTGCGCGCGAGCAAGCTGCGCTCCTCGCCTTCGCTCGGATACTCGGTCCGAGCGCGCACGAAGAAGCGATCGAGTTGGGCCTCGGGCAGCGGATACGTCCCCTCGAACTCGATCGGGTTCTGCGTGGCGCAGACCATGAACAGACCGTCGAGCGGTTCGGATTCACCGTCGATCGTCACCTGGCGCTCTTCCATCGCCTCGAGCAACGCCGACTGCGTCTTGGGCGGCGTGCGATTGATCTCGTCGGCGAGCAAGAGGCTCGTGAAAATCGGCCCGCGGCGCAACGAGAACTCCGCGGTCTTGGGATTAAAAACCGTCGTCCCGACGACGTCTGAGGGCATGAGGTCGGGCGTGAATTGAATGCGCCGAAATGTCACACCGAGCAGCGCCGAGAGCAAGCGCACGAAGAGCGTCTTCGCGGTTCCGGGAACGCCCTCGACCAGGATGTGCCCGTTGCCGAGCAGCGCGACGAGAAAGGCGAACGACGTGCGATCGTTGCCGACGATGATCCGCTCGATGCCCCCGCGGATGCGGGTCGCGAGCTCAGTTGCGCTGGCGGCCATGCGAGATGAATTCCTTTCGAAGCTGTTGTGCGAGCGCGATTCCGCGCACGAGGATGACGTTGTCCGGTCTTTCGGCGGTCGCCGCCGCGACCAATCCTTGATAGGCGGCGCGCAGATCGGGCCGCTCGATGCGCGCGGCGAGTTCGGCTGCGGGCGTATCGTCCGGCACGCCGAGCGCTACCGCTACGACGCGCGTCGTCGAACGCAGCGCGTCGTCGAGCGCCTTGTGCACGGTGCGGCCACGTTCGAAGAGCGCAGCCATCGAATCGATGAATTCGCCTGAGGTCGCGTCGACGCGCCTCGGCGGCACGAGCGGCGGCCCGAGCCGGATCGCCGCACCGGCGAACGCGACGAGCAGTGCGAAGCACGCGACGAGGATCGCGATCACCAAGGCGCGCGGCAGGACCGACCACCAGTGATCGGGGATGGCCCGACCGTGCACGGCCTCATCGAAGGCGACCCGTCCGTCGCCCGCATGCGGCAGCCCCAGCGCGTAGGCGAGACGCGCCTGATCGCCGGAGGCGAGCCGGCTGTTTGTGAACGGCGCTTCATCGATCGCTGCAACGACCTCGCCCTTTCCGTAAGAATAGCTCACGACGAGCGCTCCCGCGCGATCGGCCACCAAGACGTTCAGCGCTTTGCGCGCTTTCCAGCGCAGATCCGCCACCGACGTGACGCTCTCGACGCCGAGCGAACGCAAGCCGGCGGCGATCAGCGCCGCGCGCGATCTCGGTTTGGCCGGCGTGCTGGTCGGCAGTTTGAGAATCTTCTGCTTCGCCGCTTTGTCGTCGTGGCCGAGATAGACCAAACGTCCGCCCGCCTTGACCCAATTTTCGAGCGAATCGACGTCGGCCCGCACGTTCTGAGTCTGACGCGGATCGAATTCGAGCGGTTCGGCCCAGACGAGCGTATCGACGCCGCGGTCGAGGAACGCCGGACGTTGCTCGAAGCGCTCGACGCGAACGCCCTCGCGCTGCAAGAGCTCGTACCAGGCACGATATCCGCCGCTGTGCGCGTCGTAGCTCGAATAGGAGTCGAGGTTCGCGTACTCATCCAGCCGTGTCTGCTGGCGCATCACGGAGAGCGCTGTGATGAGGGCGATAGCCAGAACGATAAGCGCCGTCTCGAGCAACGGCACGCGTCGAAGCAGGGCGATCACGGCGCGCTCACCAGCGGCTCAAACGAAACGAAAGCGAGCAGCGCGGCATCGTAATCTTCGCGTTGCGGCTTCTCGGGCGCAAACGTCGCAAAGACGAAGCGTTCGACGAGCCGATCGAACGGGGGCGCCGCCGGTTCGCGCGCGCGCCTGACCCGCCGGCGGTACTCGCCCGGCGTGCAAGCTGCGTCGAACGGCACGAGCGCACGCTCGTCGAGCGCAACCAGCGCCGCAGCGAAGAGTGCTGCGATCGCACGCGCGTAGTCGCCGGCCGCCGCCGTTTGCGCCGCGACGGCGCGCCAGTCGGCAGCGCTGCGCAAGTCGAGCCGGGCGCCGACGGCGACGCGCCGCTGGGGTCCGGCCGGCCGCACGAACGCGGCGACGATCCGGAAGAGCAAGAATGCAAGTACGATGACGGCGACGACGATGATCGCGTAGCCGAGCAGCGTTCCCGCTTTTCCGGAATGACCGGCCAGGTGATCGAGCCAGTTGCTAAAGCGCTGAAGTGCCTCGATGAGCCATTTCCAGAGGACTTCGATCAACGTGAGTTGCGGCTGCTGCGCGTTGGTCGGCGCGACCCGATAGGCCGGTTGTGCCAGAATCTCTCTTGCGACCGAGTTGGGATCGCCATGCGGCCATCCTTTCAAACGGGCGATGGCGCCGCGAGCCGGGCATCCGCGGCCGCGAGTTCGAGATCGAGGCCTTCTTTGCGCACCCGCAGATCGAAGTAAAAGATTCCAATGTAGGCCGTTGAGAACGCGGCGGTTGCGACCGAAACGATCGTCGCGTATGCGATTCCCAGCACGTTACTGCGCACGAGTCCGAAGAGAACGGCTTGACCGATCAGCATCACGATGTAGATGCCGATCCCGATCGCGAAGAACGCCAAGCCTGCCAGCAGCGTTCGCGTCATTCCGGCGCGGCTAAAGACGCGCTGGAAGCCGGAGGCGAAGGCCGTAGCGAAATTGACGCGTTCGATGACGCACGAGAAGAATCCAACTTCGTACGCAAGCGTCATGACCAGAATGAACGCAAGTGTCAGGCAGCCTACGAGGATGCCGACGATCACGTCGATCGCGACGCCGACGCCGTGCAGTGCCGTGGTTACGAGCGCCAGACCGATGAAGAGAACTACGAGGCCAACAACGAGTATCACGTAGAGTAGGATGGCGCAAAAGATCCAAAGGATGTTGTACATGATCAGCTGCGGCCAACGGCCCAGGGCCGCGCGGTAGGCTGCGCCCAGATCGATCTTGCCGCCGAGGTAGAATGCGCCGACGGCGAGGGTCAAAGCGGCCGCGGGTAAGGGCGAGACGAGGAAGAGCCAAACGAGCAACATCCCGGTCCACCCGTTGAAGATCGGCTGCCCGCCGATCGCTTTGGTCCACGCGTTGGGATCGGCGGCATGGCCCGTACTCGACTGCTTTTGCAGAACCTGGGCGAGGGCACCGAAGACTCTGCTCTGATCCTCCGTTCCGAGATACTGAAAGATCGCGAGCGGGACCGCGAAGAGTAGATAGATGAGTGCGAGCGTCGGGAAGTTCCGGACGCAGAGGGTGACCGCTCGATCGAGGATCTCGCCGACGCCGAGCGGCCGCAGCGCACGAACGGAACGAGCAGACGTCTCCAAAGCGAGGCCTCCTTCTTACCGCAAGGTGCGGCCGACCGTAACGCCGGAGTGGTTCGGCGATGGAAGCAGGGCACCCGCTCGCAACACTCGCCGGCATTTGGCGTTACCCGGTCAAGAGCCTCAAGGCACAAGCGCTCGAACGCGCCCAGGTCGGCGCGCGCGGTCTTGCGGGTGATCGCGCGAGTGCACTCTTTCTCGCGACGCCGGATCGCGCGCGCACCGGCAAGACTTTTCGCGGCAAGGAACATCGCCTGCTCCACACCGTCACGCAGCCCGTCGACGCCGTCGCTCTGGTCGAAGCGGACGGGTTGCATCTGGAAACGCGCGGCGACGGGCCATTCTTCGACGCGCAGCCCCTCTCGCTGATCTTCGACCGCTGGATCGCCGAGCTCGAGCGCGTCCTCGACATGACGCTCGATCCCTTGCGCTACCGGCCCAATCTCTTCGCGCGCGCGCTCGAGACGGAGTTTCCCGGCGAGGCCGACCTCGTCGGCGCCGTCCTGCAGATCGGCGGCGTCCGGTTGCGTGTCGTCGCGCCGATCGATCGCTGCGTCACAACGACCTACGACGTCGAAACGGGTCAGCCGGCGCCGCAGGTCCTGCGCGCCGTCGCCGAACATCGCGACAACGTGATGGGCGTCTATTGCACCGTCGAAATGCCGGGCGAACTCGCTGCCGGTGACCTAATTCGGAGGCATTGATGAACTCCGTGTCACGTCGCATCGTGATGGCCGTTCGCTAGAACCAATTCGATCGAAGCGACATCGCGCGTCTCATCAAGATTCGATGAGCTGCGGCCAGTCCTGGGCGAATTCGTTGAATTCGTAAACGTCGAGCGGTTGATTCATATCGAAGAGATTGCCAAATCCGTTGATCCGTGTACGGCGGCAGCGGACGTCTCTGAATTCCCTGTGGTCGACATACACATCGGCGCGCGTCGACTGATCCGCACGGACATCTGCGGGGTAGGCGCAGTGGCTCGAAACTGATCCAAATTGATTCGTCTGCCCGAACACGAATAAGATATACCGGCCCGGCGGCAGCGCCAAGAACGCGAAGAATCCGCTCTTGTCTGCTCGCCGGCGCACGGGGCCGGTGCCAGGCGAGAAAAGCTCGACCTCAACAAACGGCGCGCCGTGAAAAGCGTTCCAGTCGCTGTCATTGTAGAAGTGGAAATTCCCGTCCGGTAACCGGTAATCCGACGAGATGACATAGCCGCGCACGTTGCCGCTGGTCCCGGCTACCGACGACGCTCCGCCGCTAAGCCAGAGCGCATAGAGACCGAGCCCCAGGATCGCCGTACGCAGAACACCGCGGTTCATGCTTCATTCTGCAACGTTCGAGTATTTTGTCCACCGCGAAGGCGATTTCGCCCCTCCGGTACCGGCTAGTTCGTGCAGGCCACCAACCGCAGGCGCGCTGCGCCGGCACGCCTGCGCAGCACCGCGCGATGGACGTGCGCGCCCCCGTGGACGACCATTTGGCCGGCAACGAGCACTTCGCGTACGCGGAATGCGCCACTCTTGAAGATGCACGTGTCGAGCGACGGCGGGGATTCGTCTTCGAGCGGCTCCAGCACCACGATATCCGCACGGTGCCGCACCTGGAATTTACCGACGGGTTGCCCGAGCGAACGCGCGCCGCTCGCTGCGGAGCGCGCGTAGAGTTCGTCGCCGAGCGATCCCGCACCGGAGCCCAGCACGCGCCGGCGCCGCAGCGAGAGACGCTGCACGTACTCAAGCCAGCGCAGCTCTTCGGCGACGTCGAGGTTGACGTTACTATCGGAACCGATTGCGATGCGGCCGCCGATCGCGAGAAACTCGGCGGCCGGAAAGATGCCGTCGCCCAAATTCGCTTCGGTCGTGGGACAGACGACAATCGTAGCGCCCGATGCCGCGATGCGCGCGCGTTCGTCGTGAGTGGCGTGCGTCGCGTGCACGAGCGACCAGCGCGCGCCCAGTGTCGCGTGGCGTGCCAGCACTTCGATCGGCGTCGCACCGTAGCGCGCGCGACACGCGGCGACCTCGCGCTCTTGTTCGCTGACGTGGATATGTAACGGAGCCTGCGAATCGTGCGCATCGACGATGGCGATGAAGGGCGCGATGTCTTCCGGCGCGACGGCGCGCAGCGAATGCAGCGCCGCCCCGATGCGCACGTTCGACACGCCACCGCCAGCATGCACGCATGCCGCAAAGGTTGCCTCGAACGATTCGAGCGAATGCACGAAGCGCGCTTGCTGTGTTTGCGGCGGCGCGTTGCCGACATCGGAAAACCGGTACAGCACCGGCAGTAGCGTAAGCCCGATCCCCGCGCTGCGCGCCGCCGCGAGGATGCGTTCGGCCATCTCGGCCGGACGCGCATACGGAGCACCGCTGCGATCGTGATGCAGGTAGTGAAACTCGGCGACGCTCGTGTAACCCGCTTCCAACATTTCGGCATACGCATCCGCCGCCAGCGCCTCGAACGATTCGGGATCGAGCCGTTCGACGAACGCATACATCGCCTCGCGCCAACTCCAAAACGAATCGCCAGCCGGTCCTGCCCCCTCGACCCGGCCGGCGAGCGCACGTTGGGCGACGTGCGAATGCGCGTTCGGCATTCCGGGGATAACCGGACCCGCTAAGAGCGTTGCGCCGTCGCGCGACGAAGCGGGCTCGATGCGGGTCAGCATCCCGGCCTCATCGATCTCGAGCAAGACGTCGGGCGCCCAGCCGCCGGGCAGCAGCGCCCAAGGAGCCAGGTAGCGATTCACGTCATTTGGACCCGCGCGCAGATCGCCAGCATGACGGGCGAAACGCCGTACGGCCTCATCGAGGACGGCGCACTGGCCGTGCGCGGCAGCGAGATCGTTTGGGTTGGACCGCGCACGTCTCTTCCTTCCGCATTGCTCGACGGCGCCGACGTTCGCGACGCCGGCGGGCGTTGCATCACGCCCGGCTTCGTCGATTGCCACACGCATGTTGTCTACGCCGGCGATCGCGCGCGCGAATTCGAGATGCGCTTGGCCGGCGCCGGATACGGCCAGATTGCGCACGCCGGCGGCGGCATCCTATCCACGGTCCGCGCGACGCGCGCGGCGTCCGATGCCGAGCTTCGCTCCGCGAGCGACAAACGCGTGGCCGCGCTCGCGAGCAACGGCGTCACCACACTCGAGGTCAAGTCGGGCTACGGCCTCGATCTCGAGACCGAACTGCGCATGCTGCGCATCGCGCGCGCACTGCCTGAGCGCCACCGCGTGCGCGTGCGCACGACCTATCTGGGTCTGCACGCTCTCGATCCCGTATGGTCGAGTGCCGACGCGTACGTCGACTTCGTCTGCAAAGACGTCTTGCCGGCGGTCGCACGCGAGCAGTTGGCCGACGCGGTCGATGCATTCTGCGAAGCGATCGCCTTCTCGACCGAACAGACGTCGCGCTTCTTCGAAGCGGCGCAGGCGCTCGGCATCCCGGTTAAAGTGCACGCCGATCAGCTGACGCCGAGCGGCGGCGCCGCGCTCGCCGCGCGTTTCTCAGCGCTCTCGGCCGATCATCTCGAGCACGCGCGCGGTGACGATCTGATCGCGCTCGCGCGCGCGGGCACGGTCGCCGTGCTACTCCCGGGAGCCTATTACTCCCTGCGCGAAACGCACGCGCCGCCGGTCGCGCGAATGCGCGAGCTCGGGATTCCGATCGCGATCGCGACCGATTGCAATCCCGGAACCTCGCCGCTCGTCTCACCGCTGCTTGCGATGAACATGGCCTGCACGCTCTTTGGCCTGCGGCCCGACGAAGCGCTGCGCGGCTTTACGTGCAATGCCGCGCGCGCGCTTGGACTAGCGGAGACGATAGGGACGCTCGCGCCCGGGCGAAAAGCAGATTTTGTCGTCTGGGATGTCGAGCATCCCGCGCAGTTGGCGTATCCGATCGGTGCAAACCCTGGTGCGACCGTCGTCTTCGGCGGCCTCAGCGGAGAGGAAGTTCCTTAGTATGGCAGTCGCAACTCCCCGGATCGTTCGCGCGCCGCGCGGCAGCCGGCGCAGCGCGAAGAGCTGGCAGACCGAAGCGGCTTTGCGCATGCTGATGAACAACCTCGATCCCGAGGTCGCCGAACGCCCGGACGATCTGGTCGTCTACGGCGGAAAAGGAAAGGCGGCACGCGATTGGGAGAGTTTCGACGCGATCGTCGCCGTGCTGCGCCGGCTCGAGAACGACGAAACGCTGCTGGTGCAGTCGGGAAAACCGGTCGGCGTCTTTCGGACGCATGCCGGCGCGCCGCGCGTCTTGATCGCGAACTCGAACATCGTCGCGCACTGGTCGACCTGGGAGTACTTCAACGAACTCGAGCGCAAGGGCCTGATGATGTACGGCCAGAT
>PLDY01000093.1 GCA_003136895.1 Candidatus Erabacter solicola
GGATCGACACGCCGATGGAGGTCTCCTACTTCCGCCACGGCGGGATCCTCCAGTTCGTGCTGCGCGAACTGCTTTCTTCCTAAACGGCATCGTTTTGGGGCCGTCGGGTGCGGGTAGTTACGCCCCAGTGGCCGAGATGCTTCGCAACTTCGGCAGGTGGCTCGCCTGGCAGATCGGGGATCTCGAGCAGCCCGCGTTCGAAGAGCCGGCGAGCATCACCGTGATCTCGACCGCCGGACTTGTGCCCGGTCGTCGCGGCGCGTAGCGCAACTGTTCACAGCAATCCCCCAGTTTTGAATAGGCTTAGGGAGGGATGGCTAATCCAGAGCTGCTCCAGCGCCTGATCACGGCGGCAGGGCCGTCAGGTCATGAGACCGACCCTGCGCGCGTCTGGCGCGAGGGTTGCAGCGCCTTTGCCAACGAGGTCGGGGCCGACAACGTCGGTTCGTCGTACGCCCGCGTCGCGGGCACGGGCGGCGGTCCGATGCTCGCGATCGTCGGCCACATCGACGAGATCGGCCTCATCGTCACGTATATCGACGACGACGGCTACCTCTACATGAGCGGCATCGGGGGCTGGGACATCCAAGTCCTCGTCGGACAGCGCGTCCGACTGCGGGGTCCGACTGGCGACGTCACCGGGGTGGTCGGGAAGAAACCGATCCACCTGATCAAGCAGGAGGAGCGGGACCGCGCGTCCAAGATCACGGATCTCTGGGTGGATATCGGCGCACGCACGCGCGCCGAAGCGGAGTCCCACGTCGGCGTCGGCGACTCCGCGGTCATCGACTCGCACGCGGCGGACCTTCCGAACGGCCGTCTCGTCTCGCGGGCCATCGACAACCGGATCGGGGCGTTCGTGGTGCTCGAGGCGTTGCACCGCTATTCCCTGGCCCCGGGCGCCGCGCGAGTGGTCGCGGTGGCGACGACCCAAGAGGAGATCGCCTATCACGGCGGCGGCGCGCTCGTCAGCGCATTCGGCGTGCAGCCGCGTGCCGCCATCGTCGTGGACGTCACCTTCGCGACCGACCATCCGGGGATGGAAAAGAAGGAATTGGGCGATCACAAACTGGGCGGCGGCCCCGTGCTCTGCCGCGGGTCCATCATCTCGCCGGTCCTCCTGGGGATCATCCGTGCCTCGGCCCAGCGCGCCGGCATCGCCTACAGCATGCACGCGGTCGGTCGGGACACGAGCACGGATGCCGACGCGATCCACATCGCCCGCGAAGGCATTGCCACGGCGGTCGTGGCGGTCCCCAACCGCTACATGCACTCGCCGAACGAGATGGTCAGCTTGGACGACCTCGATCGCGCCGCCGAGCTCTTGGCTGAAAGCTGCCGCGCGATCACGGCGGCGACCGACTTCACCGCGAGGGATTAGCCGCGAGCCGCTACACGGGCACGCGAGTCGCGGGCGCTAGTCGCTGCTCTTTTTCGTCCCGACGCGGTAGAGCGGGATCCCCAGGAACAACACGAACGCCGCGAGCGCGACGATCGGGTTCTGCGCGACGGCTCCGAGTGCGTCGCTGACGTCGTAGTGGTCCCAATGCTTGACCGTCATGACGGCCAGCAGTACGCCCGTGATTGCGCCGCCCGCGATCAGCCCGGAGGAGAAGAGCACGCCCGGGCCGGAGTCCGCGTCCTCGGCTGAGACTCCCGTCTTGCGCTCGACCAACCATCGGATCACGCCGCCCAGAAACATCGTGGCCGACGTGGAGATCGGCAGATACGAGCCCACGGCGACGGGTAGCGACGGGATACCGATGATCTCCAGGACGATGGCGAAGAACGCGCCCACGAGGATCAATCCCCAGTTGAGCTTCTGCGTGAGGATGCCGTCGACCACCTCGTGCGTCAGGTTCAGCCGCCGCGCGATCTTCGCGGACTGCTCGTTGTGGCGGAACCCGTCGTCGAGCAGGGCGTCGAGCGCCGCTTCGCCCGCGTGGCCGAACGGCGGGTGGCCGAGGTCGTGGCCGAGCCCGATCGCCTCGGTGAGGTCTTCGTTCAATCGCAGCGCGCGGGCGACAACGCGAGCGATCCCGGTCGTCTCGAGCGTGTGCGTCATGCGCGTGCGGTAGTGGTCGCCGGCCGGGTCGATGAAGACCTGCGTCTTGCCTTTCAGGCGGCGGAACGGCTTCGAATGCAGGATCCGGTCGCGGTCGCGCTGGAACGGCGTGCGGACGAGGCATTCGTCCTCCGGGCGCTCGCGCCCGCGCGTCTCGTAGGAGCGCACCGCGAGCGGCGAGAGGGCGTGCTCTTCCAGCTCGCGCGTGCGCGCGGCCGCAAACTCGCTCTTCGCGCCGGCTTCTTCGCGCAACGCGAACGCTTCGCGCTCGAGGCGTTCGTATTCGGTTTGGGTCGCGTGCAGTTGCGCGCGACGCTCGGCTTCGCTCGCCGCGTACGACGCCGCCGAGGCTTCGACTTCCCGGAGCGCCGTGAATATCAGGTCGAGCGCGGCGCGCGCGGTCGAGAGCGCCTCTTGCGCCGTCCGCTCGCGTTCGCGCTGCGCTTCGAGCGCGGCGCTGCGCGGAAGAATTTCGGCTTCGAGCCGTTCGAGCGTCGAACGCAAAGCGACCTGTTCGGCCTCCGCCCGCGAACGATCGCCTGTGATCTGAGACGATTGTCCCTCGAGCGCTTCGCGGCGCGCACCGAGCGCGGCGCGCTGCGCTCCGAGTTCAGAGAGTTCCGCGCGCGTCGACATCGACTCGGCGCGCAGACCGTCGAGGCGGCGCTCGATTTCGAGCAGGCTACCGCGCAGGGTCGAGAGTTCGGCTTCGAGAGCCGCCGCTCGCGCGCCGGCTCCGGCGCGTTCGACTTCGAGCCGTTCCAAATCGACTTGCAAGCGTTCGCGTTCGGCGCGACGCGACGTGCTGGCGCGAAGATACGAGAGAATTTCGAGATCGCGCAGACGCGCCGAGGCGCGGCGGAAACGGCGCGCGCGCCGCGCCTGCGTCTCGAGCTCGGGGATCCGTGCTTGAATCTCGGTCAGCAGATCGTTGACGCGAATGCCGTTAGCTTCGGTCTGCTCGAGGCGGCGCAGCGACTCGGCTTTGCGCGCCAGGAACTTGCTGATGCCCGACGTCTCCTCGAAGAGGCTACGCCGCTCGGAGGGTTTCGACGAGAGGATCGCATCGACTTGGCCTTGCGAAACGATCGAATACGAACCCGGCCCAAGCCCCGTGCCCATCAGCAGATCGATGATGTCGCGCAGACGAACTTGCTGACGGTTGATGAAGAACTCACTCTCGCCGGCGCGATACGCGCGGCGCGTTATCTGTACTTCCGAAGCGTCCATCTTCAGGGCGCCGTCCTCATTATCGAACGTGAGCGCGACCTCAGCCATGCCGAGCGGTTTGCGCCGGTCGTTGCCGGCGAAGATCACATCTTCGGTCTTGCCGGTGCGCAGGCTCTTGGGACTCTGTTCACCGAGCACCCAGCGAATCGCATCGACGAGGTTCGACTTGCCCGATCCGTTGGGTCCGACGAGCGCGGTGATGCCCGGCTCGAACGAGAGCGTCGTCTGTTCCGCGAACGTCTTGAAGCCGAAGAGGCGCAGTGATTTGAGCCTCACGCCGCGCCTCCGTTCGCGCCGCGCGGCGCGGAGAGTTCGCGCGGCGCGAGATCGTCGTACTTCTTGCGTAAGCGTTCGAGCGCGCCGGCCGCGGCCGCCCGCTGCGCGGCCTTCTTGCTCGGCCCGCTGCCCTCGGCCAACATCTCATCGTTGACCGCAACCTCGGCGAAGAACGTGCGGTCGTGGTGCGGTCCCTCGGGCCGTTCGCGATACTCCGGCACGACGCCGTAGCGGCGTTGCGTCCATTCTTGCAAGACCGTCTTCGGATCGTCTATCGATGGCGAAACGCGTTCGTGTTCGATCAGATGCTCGCGCACGACGAAGACGGCAACCTTTTCCAGCCCGGCTTCGAGATACAGCGCGGCCAGAAATGCTTCGAACGCATCGGCCAAAACGGAACGCCGGCGCGAACTCGGCATCTTCGCCAGTCCTTGTCCGAGGACGAGCAACGACTCCAAATCGAGACGTTCCGCGGTCGCAGCCAGCGCCAGATCGCTCACCAACGAGGACTTACGCAGCGCGAGTTCGCCTTCGTTCGCATCGGGATAACGTTCGAAGAGCCAGCGCGCGACGATGAAACCCAGGACCGCGTCGCCCATGAATTCGAGACGCTCGTTCGAGCGCGCGGCAAGTCCTTCGCGAACGGCGCTGCCGTGCACGAGTGCAGCATCGATCGCGGTTACGTTAACCGTCTTCGCGTCAGCACGCGCTAACAGCACGCGCAAGCGCCGACGCCGTGCTTCACCCGCCATGCTGAGAACGCAACTATTCCTTATACTTTCCGAAGACGACGACGCTGTTGTGGCCGCCGAAGCCGAACGAGTTCGAGAGCGCGACGTTGACCGTGGCTTTGCGCGCGATGTTGGGAACGTAGTCCAGCGTGCACTCGGGGTCCGGAAACTCGTAGTTGATCGTCGGCGGCATGATGTCGTGGAAGACCGCCAAGCTCGTCGCCACGCCTTCGATCGCGCCGGCCGCTCCGAGCGCGTGACCGTGCATGCTCTTGGTAGAACTGACCGCGAACTTGTGACCGTTGACGCCGAGCACGCGCCCGAGCGCCTGCGATTCGGCCGGGTCGCCGATCGGCGTGGAGGTGCCGTGAGCGTTGACGTAATCGACCTGCTGCGCGTCGATGCCGGAGAGCGCGAACGCGCGTTTCAACGCAAGTTCGACGCCGCTGCCGGTCGGGTCGATCGCGACGATGTCGTAGGCGTCGGCCGATTGCCCGTAGCCGAGCAGCTCGGCGTAAATGCGCACGCCGCGCGCGCGCGCGATCTCGAGACTCTCGAGGATCAGTATCGCGCCGCCTTCGGCCAGCACGAAACCATCGCGCTCCTTATCGAAAGGGCGGCTCGCTTTCGTCGGCTCGTCGTTGCGCGTCGAGAGTGCTTTCATTTGATCGAAGCCGCCCATCGCGATATCGGT
Source organism: Candidatus Erabacter solicola (assembly GCA_003136895.1). Taxonomy (GTDB): domain Bacteria; phylum Vulcanimicrobiota; class Vulcanimicrobiia; order Vulcanimicrobiales; family Vulcanimicrobiaceae; genus Erabacter; species Erabacter solicola. The sequence continues at coordinate 4,997 of PLDY01000093.1, forward strand.
GATCGTCGCTTCACTGCCGCCGGTCACCATCGCGTCCGCGTCGCCGCGGGCGATCATGTCGTACGCGATACCGATCGCGTCGTTCGAACTCGCGCAGGCGCTCGAAACCGCGTACATCGGTCCACGCAGACGCTCTTTCATCGAGATCTGCGCCGGACCGGCGTTGCCCATCAACATCGGGATGAAGAACGGACTCACGCGGCTCGCCGTCTTTAGCTCGCGCGCTTTGCTAACCGTATCTTGAATCGTGATGATTCCGCCGATGCCGGTTGCAACGATGACGCCCGTGTTGTCGCGCAACGCTTGATCTTCGGGAAAGTTAGCGTCGGCCAGCGCCTCGCGCGCGGCGGCGAACGAAAACTGCGCGTAGCGATCCATGCGGCGCGCGTCGCGGCGGCCGATCAGCGCGTCGGGGTCGAAGCCCTTCACCTCGGCGGCGATGCGCGCTTTTAAACCCGCCGCTTCGACGTCGTAAGCTGTGACGGGGCCGACGCCGCTCTCGCCCGCGATCAGCCGTCGCCAGAATTCGTCGCGAGTATTACCGAGCGGCGTGACCGCACCCAGGCCCGTGATGACGACCCGTTTTTTTCCCAAGGTACTCGCGTGCGTCTCCTTATATCGTCATATCGTCGGGCGGCCGGTCAGGGCCGTTTCGGCGCCCTCGCGGTATCCAGATTCCGGCGCGAAGCCTGGATTTACCCTCGGAACCCGCCCGTAGCGGTTGCTTCCGAAGCCCCCGCCCTGTATACTGAGGCCCGTCATGTTCAAGATCGACCTCCAACTTTTTGCCTCCAAGAAGGGGGCAGGCTCGACCCGCAACGGCCGCGACTCCAACGCCCAGCGCCTCGGCGTGAAGCGTTTCGGGGGCGAAACGGTGCTGGCCGGCAACATCCTGATCCGCCAGCGCGGTACGAAGTTCTACCCGGGCGAGAACGTCGGGATGGGCACGGACCACACGCTGTTCGCGCTCATCGGCGGCCGCGTCACCTTCACGGAGAAGCGGAATCGCAAACACGTCAACGTCCTCGCCGAGGCGTAACGGGCCGCCGCTGATTCCGGCGCGTCCAAGAGCCTTCGGGCTCTTTTGTTTTTGTGTGCCCGAAACCGCCGCATGCAATTCATAGACGAGGCGACGATCGTAGTCTCGGGCGGCCGGGGCGGCGACGGCATCGTGGCGTGGCGCCGCGAGAAGTACGTCCCCAAGGGCGGTCCGGCCGGCGGCGACGGCGGGCGCGGCGGCGATGTTGTCCTGGTCGCCGAGCCCGAACTCTCGACGCTGATCGAGTTCCGCTTCAAGAAACACTTCGCGGCCGAGGCCGGCAACTCGGGCTCGACCTCCAATAAGTCCGGCCGCGGCGCCGAGGATCTGATCGTGCCGGTCCCGGTCGGCACCCTGGCGTACCGGCTCGATCCGGACGGCCGCGAACTACTCCTGGCCGACCTGACCCAACCGGGCCAGCGCGTCCGGGTGGCGCGCGGCGGGCGCGGCGGCCTCGGCAATCAGCACTTTGCGACCAGCTCGCGACAGGCGCCGCGCTTCGCCGAAAAGGGCGAGCCTTCGGAATCGTGCTCGTTGCGCCTCGAACTGAAACTGCTCGCCGACTGCGGGCTCGTCGGGCTGCCCAACGCCGGAAAATCGACCCTGCTCGCCACCGTCTCGGCCGCCCGGCCGAAGATCGCGGACTACCCGTTCACGACGCTCGAGCCGCAGCTCGGCGTCGTGCGGCTGGGACCCGAGGAGTCGTTCCTGATGGTCGACGTGCCGGGCCTGATCGAGGGCGCGCATGCGGGCTCCGGCCTCGGCGACCGTTTTCTCAAACACATCGAACGGACGCGCGTGATCGTGCACTTGATGGACGGCGCACGCCCGGTCGAAGAGATTCTGCGCGACAAGGCCGTCATCGAGAACGAGTTGCGGCTCTGGAATCCGCTCTTGGCGGAACGCCCCGTGCTGCCGGTCATCACGAAACTCGATCTGCCCGAAGCGCGCGAGCGTTTCACCGAATTATCTAAAACGTTTGCGGACTTGCACGGAATTTCCGCCGCGACGGGGGAAGGCGTGCGCGAATTGCTCTTCGCCGCCTTCCGCACGATCGCAGCCACCCCGCCGCCGGAGATCGCCAAGGGCGATATCGCGCGCTTTGTGCTGACGCCGCACGAACCGTTCGAGATCGCCCTCGACGGCGAGCACACCTACGTTGTCAGCGGCGATCGCATCGAGCGCCTGGCGGCGATGACTGACTTCGATACCGACGAAGGCCTCGGCCGTTTCGAAGCGATCCTCGCGAAGATGGGCGTCGATAAACGCTTGCAAGAACTCGGCGCCAAGGACGGCGACACGATCCGCATCGCCGGCCACGAGTTCGACTACTCGTGAGCGACCCGGAGGGGAGCCTCTCGACGAGCGAGTCGCGGATCGGGTTATTCGGCGGCACGTTCGATCCGGTGCACAACGCGCATCTCTTCGTCGCCGAAGCGGCCCGCATCGAACTCGGGCTCGAGCGCATGATCTTCTTGCCAACCAGCGGTCCGCATCATCGCACGCCGCCGCTCGCTTCGGTCGAAGATCGGCTCGCGATGCTGCGCGGCGCGCTCGCGCCGAACGTGCACTTTGCGATCGACGAAGCCGATCTCGACGAACAGTCGACCGGCTATAGCGCCGACCTCATGCCGCGCATGCGCGAGCGCTACGCCGGCAGCGAATTGATCTTCGTCGTCGGCGGCGATTCGCTGCTCGATTCGACGTGGCAGCGCTTCGATACGGTGCTGGCCAACCTCGATGCGTTTGCGGTCGTGCCGCGCGCCGAACGCGAGCGCGACCGCCTGACCGCATTTCTGGATGGCCTCGACAGCGCCGGCCGCGCCAAGTTGAAAATCCTCGACCTGCCGGCTCTCAACGGGTCGGCGACGCTAGTACGTGCGCAACTCGCGCGCGGCGGCAGCATTCGCTATCTCGTGCCCGAATTCGTCAACCGCTATATCGCCGAGCGCGGACTCTATGCAAACGAAAGATAGCGCGGCGACGATCGGCGGCGTCACGCCCGAGACGCTCGCGCGAACGTATGGGACGCCGTTGCTCGTCATCGATACGACGGTGCTCGATGCCGCGCTCGCGCGCTTCGCGGCGCTCGGGGCCGCACTCGATCTCGACGTCTGCTACGCCGGCAAGGCGTTGCTCGTCGTCGCCCTGGTCGAGCGCTTGAAAGCGACGACGATCGGTCTCGACGTCTGTTCGCTCGGCGAACTATTCACGGCGGAGCGCGCCGGCTTTCCCGCGGAGCGCATGCTCTTGCACGGATGCGGCAAGACCGGCGACGAGTTGGCGGCGGCCGCTGCCGGCCGGGTCGGCCGCGTCGTCATCGACAACCGCGAAGAACTCGAGCGCCTGGCGGCGATCGTCGCGCTGGCGGACAACGTGCGGCCGGTCGACGTGTTGTTGCGCGTCAATCCCGGCATCGAAGCGCACACGCATGCGTACGTGCGCACGGGTGGCGAGGATTCGAAGTTCGGATTTTCACGGGCCGGCATCGATGCCGCCATCGGTGCCGTCCTTGATTCGCCGAGGCTGCGTTTGATCGGCATCCACACTCATATCGGGTCGAATCTCTTCGAAGTCGAACCCTACGAAGCGAGCATCGCGATCGCGCTCAAAATCTACGCGCGTGCGGCGCAGCGCGGAGCGCCCATGCGAGAACTGATTGCGGGCGGCGGCTTCGGCGTCGACGCGCATCCGAGCGGCGATCGTCTGAATCTGGAAGCGATCTTGCGCGCACTCGTCGCACGAGCCGACGTCGAAGCGGCTCGTCTCGGAATCACGCGGCCGCGCATCGGAATCGAACCGGGTCGCGCGATCGTCGCCGAAGCGGGCACGAGCTTGTACCGCGTCGTTACCGTGAAACATCAAGGCAGCCGGCGTTTCGCGATCGTCGACGGCAGCATCGCGGACAATCCTCGCCCGGCGTTGTACGGCGCGTATCACCACCCGGTCGCGCTCGGCCGCAACTTCGCCGCGCAGAACGAGGAGACGACGGTCTGCGGGCGCTCGTGCGAAAACGACGAGCTGGTCGTTGCGCCGCTGCCCGTCGATCTGGGGGCCGGCGATCTGCTCGCAATGGGAACCGCCGGCGCGTACACGTACAGCATGGCGAGCAACTACAATCGCTTTCCGCGGCCGCCGGTCGTCTTCGCCGGCGACGGTAACCATCGCGCGGTGACGCGGCGCGAATCGCTCGCCGATCTCATCCGTAACGACGTGGTGGAGTACGACTAGGCTCGCCTCGACGGCGCTCCTCGCCGGAAGCTTGCTTGCGGGCTGCGCGCCGGGCGGCGGAGCCGATCCCAACGGCGCGCTCTACGACGCTTGGCGCGCACAACGCTCGAACGTCGAGGTGACGGCCGCGGGCAGCGTGGCCCACATCCTCGGACTGCGGCGTGGGCCGAGCGGCCTGCACGAGGGCTTCTTGCTCCACCTCAGTGGTGCGTCGGGTCACGGGCTGACCGTCCGGGTCGAGGATAACGTCGATATCACGGGCGAGATCCCGCTCGTCGAGGGGCAGCAGATCGAACTTCGCGGCGAGTACGTCTATGATTCCCGCGGCGGATTGATCCACTACACGCATCACGATCCGCGCGGACGTCATCCCGCCGGCTACGTGCGCATCGGCGACAAAACGTATCATTGATGAACTTTCGGCGCCGCGTCCTATACAAACCGTTCTTCGCTTCTCTATACTGAGTGCAGCGACGATAGATGCGCGAACTTCATGAGGTCTTGCTCGCCAGCGTCTCTCCCAGGCGCCGCGAGTTACTTTCTTCTCTCGGGTTGCGTGTGGTCGTCGTTCCAAGTGATGTTGATGAAGGAGACCGTCCCGGGTATGGGCCTCTCGAGCTGGCCAAGCTGCATGCGGCCGCCAAGGCGGACGCCGTCGCGCGCCGCGAGCGGGGGCATGTGATCGTGGCTGCCGATACGGTCGTCGAACTCGACGGGCTCTCGCTAGGAAAGCCGCGTGACCGGGCCGAGGCGGCCTCGATGCTGAGAGCCCTGGCCGGGCGCGAACATCTCGTCCACACAGCCTGGACCGTCGTGGACGGCCCCGGCCAAGCGCGGCGGGACGGCGTCAGCTCGACGCTCGTTCGCTTCAATCCCCTCTCGGCCGAGGAGATCGAAAGTTACGTCGCCAGCGGCGAGCCGATGGACAAGGCCGGCGCCTACGGCATCCAAGGCCGCGGCGCGACGCTGGTCGAGCGCATCGACGGCGATTTTTATACGGTGATGGGTTTGCCGCTCGGCCGCGTCGTCGGCGCGTTCCGCGAATTGGGCTATCGCTTGCCCGAGATCGTGACGCCGGGCGCGTGACGGCGTTTGTCGGTTCGCTCCGCGCGACGCTCTGCAGCCCCGATATCGGGTTGGATCTGGGGACGGCGAATACGGTGGTCTACGAGCGCGGCGCCGGGGTTATCATCAGCGAACCGTCGGTCGTCGCGTACGCTGCCGGAACCGACCAGATCATCGCGATCGGACGGGCCGCCAAGGAGATGGAAGGCCGCGTGCCCGGCCGCATCCGCGTCGTGCGGCCGCTGCAACGGGGAACGATCTCGGATTTTCTGGCCGCCCACGCCTTGGTTGGTGCGATGGTCGATCGGGCGCTGGCCACGCGGCCGCGCATCGCACCCCGGCTGGTCGCCTCGGTTCCGGGTTGCGCCACCGATATCGAGTGCAAGGCGTTCGAGCAGGCCGTTCGAGCTTCGGGCGCGCGAAGCGCGACGTACGTCCCGCAAGCGGTCGCCGCGGCCGTCGGCGCCGGGCTCGATATCACGAGCGTCCGCGCGCAGATGGTCGTCGATATCGGCGGCGGGACGACCGAGATCGCCATTCTGGCGCAGGCCGGCGTCATTCGCCTCTCGTCGGTGCAGATCGGCGGCGACGAACTCGACGAAGCGATCCGCCAAAGGCTGCGCCTCGAGCGCTTTGCGATCGGACCGCTCACGGCCGAGCGTCTCAAGATCGAACTCGGGTACGCCGGCCGCGCGCCGGGGCGTGCGCCGGGACTCGTCAACGGGATCGATCTCGACGCGGCGGCGCCGCGCGTCCGTGAAGTGCCCGAGACGCTCGTCGGCGAAGCCATGAGCGAAGGCATCAACCGCATCGTGCGCAGCATCATCTCGGTGCTCGAGAGAACGCCCCCCGACGTTGCGGCCGACCTCATCGAAAGCGGGATCACGCTGACGGGCGGCGGAGCGTTGATCACCGGGCTGGCGCACGAGATCGGCATCCGCACCAACGTACCGACCACGATCGCAACCGACCCGCTCACCTGCGTCGCCCGCGGTGCCGGCGAGATTTTGGGCTCGCCGTCGTTACACGAACGGTTGCGCCCACACGCCGATCGTCTGACCAGGTGGTATCAATCTTTACGTATCGGGATGAGAGAAAGCTATTCGCCGTAATCGGCGCGGTGGTCGTCGCCGCGCTGATCGCTCTTGTCCAAATCGGGGCTGCCAGATCCGGTAGGCCCAGCATCCTAAGCCAAGCCGTGACGTCATTGTTCGGGTCGCTGCAGGGCGTCGCTACGGCCGGCGCCGAGGGCGTGCGCGGCGGGCTCGGCAGTTTGGCCGAAGCCCCACGCCTCGCCCGCGATAACGCCGCGTTACAAGAAAGCGTGCGAGCGCTACAGCGCGAGAACGTGCGCTTGCGCGAGGCGCTCTCGACGCAGCCCGATGCGGCCGCGCTGGCGCGCGCCGCGGCGCGCGAACCGGGCGGCATCGGCGCGAGCACGATCGGTTTCGATCCGGAGAATCAGTCGCGCATCGTCACGATCGACAAGGGCTGGCAGTCCGGCGTGCACTTGGATGCAGGCGTCATCAACGACGACGGCGTCGTGGGACGCGTCGTCGGCGTCGAACCATTCACCAGTAAAGTATTGCTGATGACCGACGCCACCAGCAAAGTTCCCGCCGTCGTGCAACGCGGCCGCTGGTGGGGCATCGCGACCGGAACCAACACCCGCGTACAGATGCAATTCGTCTCACAAGACGCACGCCTGAATGCCGGCGATCTGGTCGTGACCGGCGAAGGACGCTCGTTCCATGCGGGTTTGCCGATCGGGCGTATCGTGCAAATCTCGCATCCCGAAGGCGCGCTCTATCAGACGGCGCTCGTTGAACCGACGGTCGCATTCGGCCGCCTGGGACACGTCCTTGTCTTACCCCACTAGCGGTCGTGGCTCGAGCGGCGCGCCGCCCGCGATCCTCTTCAATCCGCCGGCGTGGTGGAAAGCCGCTCTCGCGCTCGCCGTTGCGCTCGTACTGCAGACGACGCTCGCACAGTTCGTCACGATTCGTGGGGCCGCGCCGGGGATCGTGCTGTTGCTCGTACTCTGGTACGGAATGCGCACCGACCTGCCGAGTGGCTTGCTGTTCGGCACGATCGCGGGCGCCTGCGAAGACGCGCTCGCGGGTTGGACCGGAGCGGCCTGGACGCTTTCGACCGCGCTCATCGGAGCGCTGGCGGGCCAAACCGCCGGAACGGTCATCACCGAGTCGCGCCTTTCGCTCGTTCCTTACGCGGCGGTAGCAACCGTCGTGCGCTATGCGATCTTTGCCATCGTACTGCGGGCCGAAGACCGCCTCATCACGCTCCCGCTGGTGCACGCGCACGCGCTCCTCTGGCAGGCCGCGCTCAACGCGGTCATCACGCTTGCGGTATTGAGCATCTTTCCAAGATTAGGAGTTTCGCGTGTCGGCCTCCGCTGAACCGCGTCGCACGGTCCTGAGTCTGCGCAGCGGCTGGAAGCTGCAACTTTTCGTCGCAGCGCTCGCCCTGGCGCTGATCGTGCTGATCGCACGCTTGACGCAGATCCAGATCGTCGAAGGTCCGAAGTATGCGAGCGCCGCGCGCGCGAATCAGATTCGACGCATTCCGGTCGCGGCGCCACGCGGACGCATCTACGATCGCGACGGGACGCTGCTGGTCCGCAGCCGGCCCGCCTTCGTCTGCGCGCTGGTGCCGTCCGAAGTGCGCGATCCGGCCGCGATGATGCGACTCTTATCGAAGACGCTCGACCTCCCCGAAGCGCTCCTCTGGCAGCGTCTGCTCAACCATCACGGCGTGCACTACAAAACGTTCGACGAGGTCGCAACCTACGAACCGTACGGCCCGATCATCCTCGCGAGCGAACTGACGACCGCGCAGATGGCGCGACTCGCCGAGGCGCAAGCCGAACTGACGGGCATCGATCTCGAGGCGCAGCCGGTGCGCGACTATCCGTACGCGCGCGCCGGTTCGCACATCTTCGGCTTCGTCGGCCAGATCACCGAAGAGGAATATCGCGAACGCAAGAACCTCGGCTACTCGCCGAACGACGTGATCGGCAAAGACGGACTTGAGGAACACTACGACGATCTCTTGCGCGGCACGCCGGGAGGCGAACAGATCGAGGTAGATTCGCAGGGTCGTTTAGTGCGCCGCCTCGGACCCGTCGATCCCATACCCGGTCACAGTCTGATCTTGAGCATCGATTGGCGGCTGCAACAAATCGCCGAGCGCGCCGTCAACGATGAGTTGGCAGCCTGGGGAAGAGTTCACGGTCGTGCGCTCGCCGGCGCGGTCGTCGCAATCGATCCGCACGACGGCGGCGTAATGGCGATGGTTTCGTTTCCAAACTTCAACCCGAACGACTTCACCAACGGCATCAAGGAGTCTACCTTCAAACGTTACCTCGACGATCCGTTGAAGCCGCTCTACAACCGCGCGATCGAGGCGGCCACCGCGACCGGCTCGACCTTCAAGATGGTGACGGGCAGCGCGGCGATCTCGAGCGGCGTGATCGGAAAAGATCAAGTACTGTATGATTCCGGCAGCTGGGCGTGCCACGGCGAAACGTTCACCGACATCGCGGCGGGCGGGCTCGGCTCGGTAGACTTCATTCACGCGTTGGCCGCGTCGTCGGACGGATACTTCTATCAACTCGGCGACCGGCTCGGACACGAGCGGTTGCGCTACTACGCGTTGCAGTACGGACTCGGATCGAAGCTCGGCATCGACATTCCCGGCGAGTACCCCGGCAATTGGCCGACCAACGCATGGACGATGAAGACCTACGGCGTGCCGCTCCAGCCGGCCGACGTCTGTCAGCTCGCGATCGGACAGGGCGCGATGCAAGCGACTCCGCTACAGATGGCCAACGTCGCGGCAACCGTCGTCAACGGCGGCACGCTATACCGCCCGCACCTGGTCGCGGCGATTCGCGACGCGACGGGCAAGGTCGTCAAGCGCTTTGACAATCCGGTCATCCGCCACGTCGCGGTCACGGACGAAGCGCTACGCGAAGTGCGTGCCGGAATGGACCGAGTGACCGATCCCGGCGGCACCGCATACGGCCTAGCAGTCCCCGGCTTGCCCTTCGGCGGTAAGACCGGAACCGTAGAAACCGACGGCGGCCGAGGTCCTAACACGACCTGGTTCATCGCCTACGCGCCGTCGACAAATCCCAAGTTCACGCTCGCCGTGTTCATGGAACGCACCGGCGGTTACGGGGCCGAGGTCGCGGCGCCGGTGGCGCAGCGAATCATTGCAGAGTATTTCAAGAAAAAACTTGGTCAGTAGGCCCGACCGGTACGGAGAAAGCCTCGGGGGTATGTTGCGCGAAGAGGGACGGGCTATGCTTGCTACGTCGATTCGGCCGTCTAGTGCGATTGCTCGCCTCTCGAGCGAGGGTGCGTTTGAGGTCTTGGCCCGCGCGCGCGTGCTCGAAGCGCAGGGGCGCGAGATCATTCACCTTGAGATTGGAGAGCCGGACTTTGATACGCCGGCTCACATCAAACAGGCCGGTATTGCGGGCATCGAATCGAACGCGACGCACTATACGCCGTCGGCGGGGATCGTTCCCTTGCGTGCTGCGATTGCTAACTACGCGTCGCGTTTTCGGGAGATCGCGCCGGAGTTCGCGCCCGATGAAGTGGTGGTTTCGCCGGGGCTGAAGCCGCTGATCTGGAATGTTTTGTGCGCGCTGATCGATCCAGGTGACGAAGTTGTTTTTGCGGATCCGGCATATCCGGCATATGCATCGTGCACGTCATACCTGCAGGCCAAAGCGGTACCGGTGCCGTTGCTGGAGCGCACGGGGTTTCGGCTCGATCTTGATGAGTTGGCGGCGAAGATGTCGAGCCGCACGAAAGTGCTGATCTTGAACTCGCCTCACAATCCGACTGGCGGCGTCCTGACGCGCGCCGATCTTGAAACGATTGCCGAACTCGCCATGCGCTATGATGTCACCGTCGTTTCGGACGAGATCTACAGCCGGAACGTGTACGGCGCGGAGTTTTTCTCGATTGCGGCGTTGCCGGGGATGCGCGAGCGCACGATCGTGCTCGATGGTTTTTCGAAAGCGTATGCGATGACGGGCTGGCGTCTCGGGTACGGCATTATGCCGGCGCCCATCGCCCGCGCGGTCGCGTTGATGGGACAGAATACATATTCGTGCACGACATCGTTCGTGCAGTTGGCCGGGATCGAAGCATTGCAGGGCCCCGACGAACCCGTGCAAGCGATGGTCGATGAGTTTCGCAAGCGTCGCGATACGATCGTCGCCGGGCTCAATGCGCTTCCCGGCGTGCGCTGCGCAACGCCGGACGGCGCGTTCTACGTCTTTCCGAACATCAGCGGCATCACGCCCGACGATCGCATGCTCGGTTCGTTCTTTCTCGAAGAGGCCGGCGTTGCGGCGCTCGGCGGTTCGTATTTTGGAGCCGCCGGAAGAGGCTACTTGCGGATGTCATATGCCACCTCGTTCGAACACATCGGCCTGGCCCTCGACCGGATGCGCACGGCGCTTGCGAAGTTTCCAGCTTGAGCGCGCCGCAGGCCGCGCCCTCGGCCGCGACGATCGAGCGAGCCGGCCCCGCTGACATCGACGCCGTCCTCCCGCTGTTCCAAGCCTACCTCGCCTTTTACCGTCGCAAACGCACCGACGAAGAGGCGCGCGCCTTTCTCAGCGAGCGCATCGCGCACGAACAGTCGGTCATCTTCGTCGCACGCGACGCCGCCGGCGCAGCGATCGGCTTCACGCAACTCTACCCGTTCTTCAGTTCCCTCGAACTGCGCCCAACCTGGCTTCTCAACGATCTCTACGTGGCGCCCACGGCGCGCCGCTCGGGCGTCGCTCTCGCCTTGCTGCGCCGCGCCGAAGCTCACGCGCGCGAAACCGGCGCCACCCGTATGACCCTCGACACCGCGATCTCAAACCGCACCGCCCAACGCGTTTACGAAAACGCCGGCTGGAGCCCCGAGCACGAGTTCATCGTCTACGCGCGCTCGATCAAACCCGACCCGACGTAATCGAGCCGTAGAGCTGGAGGTTCAGTGGCCGCAGGCGATCGCAGCGACCCCTTCGACAAGCTCTCCCGAATTTTTCGCAAGCGCACCAAGGAGCTGCGCGTGATTCGCGATGAGCCCGGCGTTCTGTACGTCGAGTCCAAAACGACCCTGTCACGCGGCAAGCCCCTTTGGGTCGGCGGCGTCACGATGGTCGACGCCGGCCTCAAAGCCCTGAAGCCCGGCGAACTCAACACTTCCGACATGACCTGCTGACGCGCGCTGACCAACGCCATCCTGGTTCTGCGGGGCGCTAAGGCAACCGCATCGCAGTCTTGACATCAGCCAGCGTCGTCTTCGCAACCGCTCGGACTTTTTCGGCGCCGGCCGACAGAATCGCGCCAACCTGAGCCTCGTCAAGGCTCGCGCGGCGTTCCCGCATCGGCGCCATGACTTCGTTCATCTTGGTCGAGAGTTCGCTCTTGCAGTCGACGCAGCCGAGCGCGCCGGAGCGGCACGTTTCGGCGATCGACGGGACGCGCACGGCGTTGACCATCCTGTGGAGCGCGAACACCGGACAGATCTCCGGGCGGCCGGGGTCGTTGCGGCGGATTTTCAGCGGATCGGTGATCATCGAGCGAACCTTCTTCGTTGTGGTTGCCGCGTCGTCGGCGATCTCGATGTGATTGTCGTAGGACTTTGACATCTTGCGGCCGTCGAGACCTGGGACGTCGGGGAATTCGCTGAGCGTTCCCTGCGGTTCCACCAGTGTCGCACCGTAGAGGTGATTGAAGCGGCGGACGACCTCGCGGCCGAGCTCGAGGTGCGAGAGCTGATCTTTGCCCACGGGCACGGTGTCGGCTCGCACGATCGCGATGTCGCAGAGCTGCATCACGGGATAGCCGAGGAAGCCGTACGTGGCGATCTCGCTGCCGAATTCCGCGATTTGATCTTTGTAGGTTGGAACGCGTTGCAGCCAGGAGACGGGCGTGATCATTGAGAGCAACAGATGCAACTCGCTGATCTCGGGGATGTGCGATTGCACGTACATCGCGCAGCGCTCGGGATTGACGCCGGCGGCGAGCCAATCGAGGACGAGCTCGGTCGTGTTGCGCTTGATCGCGCTTGTGTCTTCGAATGCGGTCGTTAGGGCGTGAAGGTCGGCGACTTCGAAGAAGGCTTCGTCGGTTTTGCAGAACTCGACCCATTGCGTCAGCACGCCGACGAGATGGCCGATGTGAAGGCGCCCCGTCGGCCGCATGCCGGACATGATCCGGCGCCGCGTCATCGATCCGTCTTTCCCCGCTGCGTTCGGTTGCGTCGTTTGCACCACACCTGACCTTACGGTATTATCCGGGCGCGTTCCGCCTTAGTCGGCGACGCGCATGCCGCCGACTTCGATCGCGCGCTGGAGCTTGCGGCGTACGTAGGTGCGTGCTTCTTCGACTGCTTTTGAAAGCGCTATCCCGCGTGCCAGCGCGGCGGCGAGGGCATCGGCGAGCAGGCAGCCTGTGCCGCGCATCGCGGCGTTCAAGCGCGCGCTTTCGAAATGGTGCAACTCACCGTCGAATAAGACGTCGACCGGATCGCCTTCGAGGTGGCCGCCGGTCACGAGCGCGGCGGCGGCGCCGAGACGAACGAGCGCGCGCGCCGCCTCGCCCATTGCGGCGGCGTCGGCGATGGGGGGCACGCCGGCGAGAATGCTTGCCTCGCGGAGGTTCGGCATCACGATGCTCGTGCGCGGCAGCAGGTTCATGACGACCGCACTGACGCCCGCGTCATCCAAAAATGTCCCGCCGGCGCTCGCGCACAGGACCGGGTCGTAGACGACCGGAACCCGCATGCCGGCAAGCCGCGCGGCAATCGCGCGAATTGCTTCGGCATTCGGCAGTGCGCCGATACGATAGGCGGCGAGCGGCGCCGCGGCGAGCGCGTCGAATTGCGCTTCGATCGATTCGGCGGGCACCGCGTGAACGTGATGGACGCCGCGCGCGTCTTGCGCCGAGACGCCAGCCACGATGCTGACCGCGCGTGCGCCGCATTCGGCCAGGGCGCGAACGTCGAGGCCAACTCCGGCGGCGTTCCACGGATCGGTCATTCCGATCGTGCAGACGATCGGCGGATTCACGCGGTCAATTCGTGCCAGCGCGCGACGAGCGCGCGCGCGTTCGCTTCGGGATCCGGTCCGCGCGCGATCGCCGAGATGACCGCCGCCATTCGCGCGCCGGAGCGCACGACGATCTCAAGATCTTCGCACTCGATTCCGCCGATGGCGGCGACCGGCAATGCCGTCGCGAGGGCGACGGCGCGAATGCCGGCCTCGCCTATCGCAACGCCCGCATCGAGCTTGCTGACGGTCACGGCGAATGGTCCCGCACCAACGTAATCGGCCCCGAGTACTTCCGCCTCGCGGGCTTCGCGCGGCGTCGCGCACGAGACGCCCAGCAACTTGCCGCGCAGGCGTTCCCGCGCGCCGCGCGCCCCGAGCGCGGCGAGATCTTCTTGCCCCACATGCAGACCGTCCACTTCCACGGCGGCTTCCAAATCGTCGTTGACGATCAGCAGCGCATCCGCGGCGCGCGTACGTGCAACCATGCGCCGCACGAGATCGCGGTCCACGCCCGCCTTCGCGCGGTATTGCACGAGCCGGACTCCGGCGCGTAGCACGTCGTCGAGCAACTCGAGCGGCGACGAAGTCGCGGCGGCATCGACGATGGCGTAGATCCCGGTCATGCGCATCTCAAGAAAAGCGAAGGGGAGAGCCGTTTCGCGACCCTCCCCTTCGAGACCGTTTGCGACTCGAAGCTACTCGCTAATTTCCAACCAGGACGGTCACGCTGCCGACGCGGCCGCTCACCGTTTCGGTGGCGGTCACGAACATGCAGTAGTTGCCGGTCGTGGCCGGCGACGGGCTGCCGGATGGGACGACGAAAACCATTTGCGACGCCACGCCGGAGTAGGCAGAGTAGCCGCCGTTGAGGTTCTGCAAGAGAAGGGCCCCCGGCGCGATAGTGCCCGCCGTGCCCGGCGGATTTCCACAGGTCGTGTTGCCGTTCGGCGAGGCTCCCTGAACAACGAGCGTGCCTGCCGGTGCATACGTAGCCACCCAAGTGAAGACCAGGTCCGGGATGATCGAAGCCCCGTTGCCGGACCCCTTATAGCCAATAGCCGAGACCATGAGCGGCGCGCTGGCGTTAGGTGCCACCTTGAAGTCGTTCACCGAACCCGATCCGTTGAAGAACGCTAGCGAATCCGGCGCCTTTGAGCCGGTGCCCAAGTTGGCGGTAAGTCCGTAGCCGCCTCCGGAGCATGCGGCCAGCAGAGCTATGCCGCACGTTGCGATCAGCGAGGAGACGAGACGACGCATAAAGTCACTCCCGGTAGACACGAGAAAAAGAGTCAACGGCCTTCCGAAAGTTCCGCCGTCGATACCTCGCGCGAGTTTGCCCCGGCGCCCCCGGTATCCTCTTAAAGCAACCCGGGCTTTCGGCGCGATTCGGGCCCGGAACGGGGGTCCGTTTCCGGATAGCAGCTACCACGTAGTGTTACGAAGCGCGCGGCCTTACGGGGAGACTTGGATCGCCGGCAAAGCCACCTCGAACGGCGCGTCCGCACCATCTCGCAATTCCTTACCGACGGTCAGGCTGAGCGTCTTCGGTGTGAAACGGTCCGGCGTAAAGAACGTCAACGCCCCGGTATACTCCGCACTCCCGGCCAAGAGCAGACCGCGGCGCAAATTGCGATCGGTCAGCGTCGCAAGCTTGGTCTCGATCAGATGGTAGGCGACGCCACCCTCGTCGTGCAGCAGGGAGCGCCCGTAGGGCAACAACGTTACCGAATTGTCGCCGCTATTGGCAAACGTCAACAAGAACTCGACGCGTCCGGTGAAGAACGAAACCTTGCGAACGGTGACGCTCAATCCGTCGACCGTCGCGGACGCGCCCGACGGCGTGATCGCGAGCCACGGATGCGACGGATCTTTCACGCGAACGTGGCCGCCTTCGTTAAACAAGCCGTAGGCGACGCGCGCCGTCGCGGTTGCGGTGGCTTGGTGCGCGTGATCGAAGAATTCGACTTGCTCCGAGATGATCGCAACGACCCCCTGCGGCGCCGCAACGGCCTGCAGAAGCTTATAGTGCCCGACTTTCAGCCGATCGGCCTTGAAGCTCGACGCGAAATTATCGGCGGTTGCAAAGTAGCGGCGTTCGGAGGCGGTGAGCAGCGCAAATGCGTCCGCGTACTTGCCGCTTCCGATCGCGCCAAGGTAACGATCGAGCGTCGCGTGTTGCGCCGAACTCAAACTCGGAGCCGGCGGCGGCGGCGCTGTCGCGCCAAGCAACGCTATGAGTGCGACGAGCGAAAAACAACGGCGAATCATGGTCCCTCTTGCAGAATGATCTCGACGATGCGCGTGAGATCGGCGTCGTCGGAAAAACGAACTTCGATGCGACCGGTTCCGGACGAACCGCCGACGATGGCGACGGGCGCGGCGAGGCGGTAGCGCAGGCGGCCGAGCGCGGACTCGACATCCGGTCGCTTCGGCTGCGCGGGCGCGGCGGACGGTTTCGTTGGCTCGCTGCGACGGCGTCCCAAACGTTCGACGTCGCGGACCGTCAGACCATCGCGTTCGATTCGCTTCGCGACGGCCTCGCGGTCGGCGGGGTCGAGCCCGAGCAGCGCTTTGGCGTGGCCGAATGAAATCACACCACTTCGCAACTGCGACTTAATGGGATCGGAGAGTGTGAGTAGTCGCAACGAATTCGTAACCGCCGGCCGGCTCTTGCCGATGCGGTCGCCGAGTTGCTCCTGCGTGAAGTCGTACTCCTCGATCAGGTGTTGGAAGCCCATCGCTTCCTCGAGCGGGTCGAGGTCCTGACGTTGCAGGTTCTCGACGATCGCCAGCTCTAAGCTCGAACGATCGTCGGCTGCGCGAACGATGGCCGGGACCGTTTCGAGGCGCGCCGCCGCCGCCGCACGCCAGCGGCGCTCGCCGGCGATCAATTCGTGAGCGCCTCCGGGCAGGGGACGCACGATGATCGGAACGAGCACGCCGAGTTCGCGGATCGACCGCTCGAGTTCGGCTAAGGTGATCGGATCGAAGGTTTTGCGCGGCTGCTGGGGGTTCGGCCGGATCGAGTCAACCCGAATCTGCGAAAGGCCGCCGGAGCTTGTGGCCAGACGCTCGTCGCCCAAGAGTGCGCCGAGGCCACGCCCGAGCCCGCGCTTGATGCTCATCGGCCGGTCAGCTCGCGGGCCAGCGCCATATAGGCTTGGGCCCCGCGGCTCTTCACGTCGAACAGGGCGGCCGGTTTGCCATACGAAGGCGCTTCCGAGAGCCGAACATTTCTGGGAATCTGGGTCCGGAAGACTTGCGATGGGAAATGGGCGTTCACTTCATCCAAAACCTCGGTCGCGAGCTTCATCCGGCCGTCGAACATCGTCACGAGGACCCCCGTGATCGTCAACCCCGGGTTGAGCATCTCACGAATGCGCTGGACCACGTTGGTCAGTTGCGAGAGACCCTCGAGGGCATAATACTCGGCTTGGACCGGGATCAGCACCTCGTCGGCGGCGGTCATGGCGTTGAGGGTCAGCAAACCGAGCGAAGGCGGGCAATCGATCAAAACGTACTCGTAGCGCCCTAGAATCGGAGCAAGCGCTCGCTTCAGCTGCGTCTCGCGAGAGATCGCCGAGACGAGTTCGATCTCAGCGCCGGCGAGGTTGATCGTGGCCGGAATGAGCTCGAGATTGGGAACGTCGGTCCCTAGAATCACACTCTCGATCGATTCGCCGCCCAGCAGGACCGAGTAGATATCCCCCGTCAGGGAGGCCTTGTCTACCCCAAGGCCGCTCGTCGTATTGCCTTGCGGATCGATATCGACGAGCAGGACGCGGCGACCGAGTAGCGCCAGCGACGCGCCCAAGTTCACAGCTGTCGTGCTCTTTCCGACGCCGCCCTTTTGGTTGACGATAGCCATTACGCGCGGTCGGAAAGCGGCCGTGGGCTCGTCGGTGGTTCCCCGTGGAACGTCCGTGATGGTTCTGACCTCGCTAAGTCCGCGCTAAATCCGTTCGTCGGGCGGCGGTTCGGAGAGCATCTCTCGGACGGCGGCCAGCAACTGCGCTCGCTCGTTACGAGCGGGGTCATCGGTCACCTGCTCGAGCAAGCTCTGAAGCAGCTCGCCGATGAGGGGCCCCCCGCGCGACCCCGCCGAGAGCTTGCCGGCGCTAACCGCCTCGGCGATGACATCCTCGCCGCCGATGGCGAGATCCCGCGCGGAGAGGGCCGGTCGTTCGGCCAAGATCTCAGCGACTCGCCGCTCAAATTTTTCGTTGTGCTCGCCCCGTTTCGGCAAGCCGCTCCCGATCACATCAGCCGCGCGCAGCGCGAACTGACGGTCGAGGTTTTCGGCGCCGACCCGCCGGACGAAGCGCCGGATCGTAGCGGCCGACTGCGCCGGCTCCGCGGCGTACATATGGTGGCGCACCAGCCCGGCGACGGCCTGGACTTCCTCGTTTGAGAAGCGCAGCCGCGCCAGCATCGCGCGCGCCAATTCCTCGCCGACGATCTCGTGGCGGTAGAAGTGCGGCCCGTCTTTCGTTCGCGGCTTGGCAACATCGTGCAATAGTGCGGCGAGCCGCAGGACCAGATCGCCCGGCGGGCTTGCATCGAGGGTGGCCAGTGAATGGCGGTAGACGTCGTAGGCATGGTACTGATTCTGCTCGACGCCGATCCCCTCGGCGACCTCGGGCAGTAGCCCCTCGAGTAGTCCGCCCTCACGCATCAGCTCGAATCCGCGTGACGGCTGCGGCGCCAACTCCAGCAATTTGGTCAACTCGTCACGGACGCGCTCAGCCGAAACCGTCGGCGCCAGATGGGCCGCGGCGCGCATCGCGGCCATCGTCCCCGGCGTCACGCTGTACTCGAAGCGAGCGGCGAACTGGCAGGCTCGCAGCATCCGCAACGGATCTTCTTCGAACGTCTCCGGCCGCAGAATGTCGATCCGGCAGGACCGGATGTCGGCCTCGCCACCATGCGGGTCGACGAGTCTGCCGTCGGGCAGCGCGCGCGCCAGCATGTTCATCCGAAAGTCGCGCCGCGCCAAATCGTCCTCAAGGGAGACCGCCGGTCCAGCCTCAACGACGAATTCGCGATGTCCCACGCCGCTCGAGCGCTCGCGGCGAGGCAACGCAACATCGACGGTCGTCTCGCCGAGCGTGCACTTCACGACAGCAAACGCGGCACCGACAACGTCGGCGCGCCCGATCGTTTCGAGGCGGGCGACCAGCTCGGCTAATTCGAGCCCGACCGCGACGTAGTCGAGGTCCTTGGCCGGACGCGGAGCGCCGTCGAGTGCGGAGCGGACTTCGTCGCGGACGCGACCGCCGACCGCATAGAGCGTCCCAGGCGGGAGTGCCGCCGCGATCCGTGCGTCGATGCGGCGCGGGTCGGCCAGCGCTGCCTCAGCCACGAGCGCCGGCTCCCAAATCCGCGGGCTCGGAGACGAGTTGGACGACTCCGTTTACGTCGCGCCGGTCGCGAGCGAGCGGGCGCTTCTCGGGGATCCCGGGGCGGCGTGGAAAACGTCCCGGCGTCGCAGCGCGCTTGCCCACCAGGACGATGCGGCGTCCGCGCTCGAGCGCGACCTCCTCGAGAAGTCCACCCCCGAGGATCAGCGCCGCGTCGGCGGCCGCGATCAGCTCGGTGTAATCCAGTTCGCCCCGCTGCAGCACCGCAAGGCCGCCGATCTCGAGGAACGGGAGCGTCAACTCCATGACTGCCGGCGCACTCGCGACGGCCCGCGCAGTTACCGACGCGAAACGCTCCCGAAATCCGGGCTCCTGCGCGACGGTCTCGGCACGCGCTGCTAAGACCGTCACGCGCAGACCGAGTTCGTCGGCCACGATCTCCAGAAAGCGCGCCTTTTTGAGCGTCGCCTCGATCAAGGTAACCGCGATCCCGGTCGCGATCGCCAGCGGAATCCCCGGAAAGCCGCCGCCGCTCCCGACGTCGACGAGCGGGTCGCGCACGTAGGGCGCGAGCGCGAGCGAGTCGCGCAGATGCTCGGCGACGGCAGCGGCATCGCGCGCCCCGGTCAGGTTGATCCGCGCGTTGTGCTCGAGCAGCAGCCGAACGTAGCGTTCGAGCTGCGAGCGAACGTGCGCATCCCGATGCACTCCCGCGACGGCGGATTCAATCGAATCGTTCATACCGCGATCGCGCTCGGTCCCCGTCGCAGATGCACGCTCAAGATCGCGACGTCGGCCGGCGAGACACCGGCGATGCGTCCCGCTGCGCCGAGCGAAGCCGGCCGGTGCCGCGCCAGCTTCTCACGCGCTTCGAGCGAGAGCGCGACGATCGTCGCGTACGGGAAATCGTCGGGCAGACGAGTCTCTTCGGCCCGCGCGGCGCGCGCCACGGCGACTTCTTGCCGGCGCACGTAGCCCTCGAGTTTGAGTTCGATCGCGAGCCGGCCGCCGGTCTCCGCATCGAGTTCGTCCGCGCCAAGGAGCGGCGCGACGTCGTCATATTCGATCTCCGGGCGGCGCAACGCGCTAGCGAGCGTCACGCCGGCGAGCCCCGCCGGCGCACCGGCTGCGAAGCGCCGCGTGCGCGCACGCTCCACGGCGCGTTCCAATCGCGCGCGCCGCTCGGCGAAACGCTCGAAGTCGTCAGCGCCGAGCAAACCGATCGCATGGCCGAGCGGCGACAGACGCAGATCCGCGTTGTCGTGACGCAACAGAACGCGGTGCTCGGCGCGCGAGGTCAGCATGCGATACGGTTCGTCGACGCCCTTGTTCACCAAGTCATCGATCAACACACCGATGTACGATTGCACGCGCGACAGCACGAGCGGCGGGCGGCCTTGACTGCGCCGCGCAGCGTTGATGCCGGCGATCAAGCCTTGCGCTGCGGCCTCCTCGTATCCCGACGTTCCGTTGAGTTGCCCGCAATGAAAAAGGCCCGTCACACGGCGCGTTTCGAGGCTCGCTCTGAGTTCGAGCGGTTGCACGAAATCGTATTCGACCGCGTAACCGGGGCGCAGCATCTCGGCGTTTTCGAGACCGCGCAACGTCCGCAACATCGCGAGTTGAATCTCGGCCGGCAGCGATGTCGAAAATCCGCCGATGTAGAGTGAATCCGTCGCCCAGCCCTCGGGCTCGATGAAGATCAAGTGGCTCGGATTGTGCGAAAACTTAACTACTTTATCTTCAATCGACGGACAGTAGCGTGGACCGATGCCGCGGATCAAATCGAGACCGTAGAGCGGCGAACGGTGCAAGTTATCGCGCACGAGCGCGTGCGTGCGCTCATCCGTTTCAACCACGTAACACGGCAGCTGCGGCCCGGGGAATGCGAGTTCGCTGCGATACGAAAACATCAGCGGCACGGGGCTCGGCGGCTGCGCGCGCATCATCGAAAGATCGGCGCTGCCGCGCGCGACGCGCGGCGGGGTCCCGGTCTTTAGCCGCCCGGTCGGAAACCCGATGCGGCGCAGCGCGTCCGCCAGACCGAGAGCCGGCGCCTCGCCGAGGCGTCCCGCCGGTTCGCTGAACTCGCCGCGGAAGATCTTACCGCCCAAGAACGTCCCAGTCGCGAGCACAACATTTGGCGCGTAATACGTAGCGCCTTCCTGGGTCACGACGCCGCGAATCGAGCCGGCCTCGACGATCAGGTCGTCGACCAGGCCGGCGACCACGCTCAGATTGGCCTGGCCGCGCACCGCCGCGTTCGCGACCCGGACGTAGGCCGCTTTGTCGGCCTGGGCGCGTAGCGCGCGCACCGCCGGGCCCTTCGACTCGTTGAGAAAGCGAACGTGGAGTTCGCAGCGGTCGATGATGCGCGCCATCTCGCCGCCGAGCGCATCGATCTCGCGGACCAACTGGCCCTTGGCGCTGCCGCCGATCGACGGATTGCAGGCCAGCGTGCAAATGCGCTCCGGATCGCCCGTGACGAGCAGCGTCTGCGCGCCCATTCGCGCCGCCGCCAGCGCCGCTTCCAGCCCCGCGTGTCCACCGCCGACGACGATCACCGCGGCGTCGTCCCGCACTCCGTTCATGCCGCCAATCGTACCACGCGCGAAGTCATTCGGCCCGGCCGGTTCTTCTTCGCGCTTCGCGTTCGCGCCGCGCACGTGCCTCTTCGCGGCGCCGTGCGACGACGGACGCGACGAACAGCGCGATCGTTCCGAAGATCGTGCCCAGGATGATACCAACGCCTTCGGGGATTTGCGCGAGCGCTTCGCTGGCGCGCTCGCTCACGAACGTCCCAAGCAGTAGGCCCGCAAGCGCGGCGAGCGAGGTCGCAGCCAGCACGCCGGCGAGCCAGCGCCCCGCCGGAATACCGCGTAGCGGTCCGCGCAAGAGGCTCGGAAAGATGACGGCGCCCGTCAGGCCTCCGAAGAGCGCGCCGTTGCCGAGCGCCGCGCGCACGACGAGTGAAAACTCGAGTTGCGGAATCTCGAAGTGCAACAGCGCCGCGCCCGCAAGCCCCGCCAGCGCGCCGCTCGATCCGCCAAGCAACGCGCCGCCGCCGATGCCGGCCAACGTCTCGACGACAACGCCGGGCTCTTCCGTCGTGCGTTTCATTTGCCGATACAGAACCGCGCGAAGATCGCGTCGAGCAGACGTTCGCCGGCTTCGGCGCCGGTCAGTTCGCCGAGCGCGCGAACCGCTTCGGCAAGATCGCCGCCGATCAGATCGGCCGGCATTCCGGCAAGCAGCGTTTCCTGCGCGAAGGCAAGCGCGCGGTCGGCTTCGAGCGTCGCGTCCGCCTGACGCGCGGTGCCTAGGTGCGGTCGCGAGAGGTCGATCGTCGTGCCGCCGCCGGCGACCGCGCGCAGCGCGTCGCGCACCCGCGCGAGCGTCGCTTCGTCGCGGACGCTGCCGACTAACGCGTCACGCTCGTCGCCGTCGCGCGCGTCGTAGCCCGCCCGACCGAGGTCGCTCTTATTGAACAGCACGACGCGCTCGCGTCCACGCGTTCGCGACAACAGCGCGCGCGCAGAATCGCCGAGCGGCAGCGACGCGTCGACGACGATCAGCGCGATACGCGCCTGCGCCAAGGCGGCTTCGCTGCGCTCGATGCCGGCCGCTTCGAGCCGGCCGGCGTGCGCGCGTATGCCGGCCGTATCGATCATGCGCAGTGCGATATTTTCGAAAGCGAGCGTCTCTTCGATCGTATCGCGCGTCGTGCCCGGCACCTCCGAAACGAGCGCGCGCTCGTTCCCCAAGAGCGCGTTCAAGAGCGACGATTTTCCCGCGTTCGGCGGTCCGACGATTGCGACCGACGCACCTTCGCGCACGATCCGGCCGCACTCCCAATTCGAGGTGAGCTCCGCGATGCGCTCGCGCACCGCGCCAATCCGCGCCGCAAGCCGCTCGCGCGCCGGCGTTTCGACCTCGTCGGGAAAGTCGATCGCGGCAGCGAGTTCTTCGAGGATCCCTTCCAGCGCCGCGCGTAGCGCATCGATCTCGCGCGCGAGGCCACCGGAGAGCCCGGCCGTCGCGGCGCGTGCCGCCGCCGAATGCTCCGCGGCAATAGCGTCGGCGACGGCTTCGGCCGCGGAGAGATCGATCTTGCCGTTGAGAAAGGCGCGGCGCGTGAACTCGCCGGCCAAGGCCAAGCGTGCACCGGCGGAAAGCGTCGCGATCAGCGTATCGCGCGCGATGACGGGCGATCCGTGCACGTGCAATTCGAGCACGTCCTCGCCGGTATAACTGTGCGGCGCCGGAAAGAAGAGCGCGAGCCCGCGATCGATCGTCACGCCGTCGTTGCCGAGAACGAGGCCACTCGTCGCGCGCCGCGGCCGCAATTCACCGTTGCCGCGAAAGACCCGCGCTGCGATCTCGCGCACCGCCGGTCCGCTGACGCGCACGATCGCAACCGCGCCCCGCCCGGGCGGTGTCGCGATCGCGGCGATCGTGTCGGCGGTCAATCTCTCCTAGGCGTTGCGCGGAGCGACGACGACGCGCCGTTCCGGTTCGACGCCGGTCGATTCGGTGGTGACGAATGGGTTCTCGGCGAGCGCGAGATGGATGACCTTGCGCTCCGAAGGCAGCATCGGCTCGAGGGTGATCGGGCGCTTTTCGCGCATCGCGCGCTCGAGCGTCGCGAGCGCCAAGCCCTTGAGCATATCCGCGCGGCGCGCGCGATAGCCTTCGGCGTCGATCGTGAAATAGTGGCGATCCTTTTTCACGCCGTTGTTAACGATGTTGTTGAAGATCAGATTCAACGCTTCGAGCGTGTGACCGTGACGTCCGATCAGGTTGGCCAGGTCGGGTCCGTCGACTTCCAAGTACTCGCCTTCGCTGCGCGAGTAGTAGCGCACGCGCGCCTCGGCGATCCCCATCCGTTCGAGGATGCCTTCGAGCAGTTCGCGCGCCGGCTTAACCGAATCAGGCTCGGGCATGGCGGCCGGAGCGACGTGCGCGCGCGGCACGAACTCGGAGGGACGTTCGCCGCCGCTGCTGCGGCGTGGACGCGCGGCCCCGCTCGCCGGTGCGGTGCGGCCCGCACGCCGGCGCCGCCCATAGTCGGGGCTTGCGCCGTCTTGTTTTGCTCCATCCGCGTCGTCAGACATCGTCTCTCATTCTCCTAAACTCTGTGAAAGGGATCTGCGCTCGCCGCTATCTGCGCGAGCCGCGCCGTTTGCGGCGCGAGCGAGGTCCGCCCGTACCGTTATCCGCCACGGCCGCCGATATCGTGGCGTCACTCTTGCCATTGCCGCCCGCGCCAAGCGCGACCGGAGCTACCGTCTTTTCGGGATGCGGTCCGATCGCGGCGGGATTGCGGTGATACTTGTTGATCAGATAGAATTGCTGTCCCATCGAGAAGACGTTGAAGGCCAGCCAATACAGAATCAGCGCCGACGGCCATTGGTACTTCAGACCGAAGAAGCCGACCATCGCGGGAGAGATGAAGGCCATGATGCGCTGCTGCTGCGCCTGTTGTTCGTCCATCGCCGGGCTCGTGAAGCGAATGCTGAAATACATCGACGCAACGTAGAGCACGAGCAACACGTAGTCGGGCTGCGAGAGATTCGCAGCCAAGATGTGATTGGGCACCGCGGCCGAAGCGGGCGATCCGATCCAGAGCCACGTCGAAAGTTTAAAGAGCGTCCGGTCGGTGTTGATCGCCATGTAGAGACTGATCAGGATCGGCATCTGCAAGAGGATCGGCAGACAACCCATCAGCGGGTTGGCGCCGGTTTCCTTATAGAGCTTCATCGTCTCTTCGTTGAGTTTTTCTTTATCGTTCTTATAGCGCGCCTGCAGCGCTTTGACTTGCGGCGCGAGCTTTTGCGTCTTGAGCATCGACTTGAACTGCATCGTGTTCAGCGGCCAAAAGCACGCCTTGACGATCAGCGCGAGGACGATGACACTCCAGCCGTAGCTGTGCAATACCGAATCGATCCGCGTCAGTCCGAAGTGCAGCGCTTGGACGATCGGATCGAGTGGATTGAAAGCCAAGAACGGGGTCAACTGGAGCTCCAAGGGACAGCCTTTCAGAAGGGGTTACGGAACGAAGTCGACGCCGCCCGGACTCCAGGGAGTACAGCGCAGAAGGCGAGCGGCGCCCAAATATGCGCCGCGCAAGAAGCCGTGCTTCAACATCGCTTCCTTGGCGTACTGCGAACACGATGGATGGTAACGGCAATGCGGCCCCAAGAACGGCGAGATCAGCCGTTGATAGAGCACGATGACCGCTGCGGCGAGGTGACGCATCTAGGCGCCGAGCCGGCGCAGGGCGGTCGCGACGTCGGCCGCCAGCCGTGCGTAGGGCGCGGCGGCGGCCTCCGGACGAGCCACGAAGAGAATCCGGATGGGCTCCGGCCGCAGCGGCGTCAGCGCTTCGAGCGCCCCGCGAATCCGGCGTCGGACGCGGTTCCGCACGACGGCTCCGCCCGTGGCCTTGGAGACCGTGATGCCGAAGCGGCAGCGCGCTCCATCCGCCTCCAGCCCGAAGGCTGAAAGCGTGGCAAGGCCCGCTCGACGTCCGCGGCGGCGGACATAGGCGATCTCGCTTTGCCGTCGCAGCGCATCAAACCAGCGCACGTGAGCCTCGCGAACCTAGACGGTGAGGCGCTTGCGGCCCTTCTTGCGGCGCCGCGCGAGCACGTTGCGGCCGTCCTTGGTGGACATCCGCTCGAGGAAACCGTGCACCCGCTTGCGGCGGCGGTTGTGGGGCTGGAAGGTACGTTTCACTGGTCACTGCTCCGGGGTATCGAATAAGACCCCCAAGTATAGCCAGAGGCCCAGCCCCGCGTCAACGCCGCCGGGTCGAATGGCTATTATATACTTGACAAAA
>PLDY01000062.1 GCA_003136895.1 Candidatus Erabacter solicola
GAGATCTTTGGTCCGGTCGTCTCGATCCTGGGCTACGACAGCGTCGACCAGGCGGTGGCGATCGGCAACGACACCGGCCCGCTGCATATCGCCGTCGCGGCCGGCGCGCCCGCCGTCGTCGTGACCGTCAGCACCTCGGATTGCGAGCTGGTCGCCCCGTGGATCTCGCCCGTGACCGAGATCGAAACAGCAAAGAACAGCACCAGCAGAATGTGCAGGAAAATGGAGAGGCCATAAGCGGCCGTCCACCGCCGACGCTCGGGGGCGTCCGCGCGTCGGTTAAGCTGGCGCATGCTCGCACCTTCGCGCAGGAAGCCCCCGGCACTTCGTCCGAACGCGTGGTCTCGATCATGGTTGAGTTCGCGCGCAAGCGCACAAAGATCGTTGCGACGATCGGTCCGGCCTCGCGCGACCCCGAGGTACTGCGCGCCCTCATCCTCGGCGGCGTCAACGTGACGCGCCTCAATTTCTCGCACGGCACGCACGACGAACACGCCGCGACGATCGCGGCCGTTCGCGATCTCGCGACCGAGTTGAATTTCCACGTCGCGGTCTTGGCGGATCTGCCTGGCCCGAAGGTCCGGACCGGCCCGCTCGCCGGGGGCGTCGCGAGCGTCCACCTCGAGAACGGCGCCTCATTTGCGCTGGTCACCGAGCCGTTCGAGGGCACGAGCGAGACCGTATCGGTCACGTACGAAAGCTTACCGCAGGATGTCGAGATCGGCAAACGGCTCTACCTCGCCGATGGCGCGATCGCGCTGCGCATCGTCGGCAAGCACCGCGACCGGATCGATACGCGCGTTGAAGTCGGCGGCGAGCTACGCCCGACGCAAGGGATCAACTATCCCGATGGCTCGCTCGGCATCGACGCGGTGACCGATCGTGATTTCGAACACCTAGCGTTCGCGCTCGAGCACGGCGTCGATTGGGTCGCGGTCTCGTTCGTGCGGTCGGCCAACGACATCGCACGCGTGCAGGCGTTCATCGCCGAACGCGGGCACAACGTTCCGGTCATCGCGAAGATCGAGAAGCACGAAGCGCTCGACAACATCGACGCGATTCTGGAGATCGCCGACGCGATCATGGTCGCGCGCGGCGATCTCGGGATCGAGATACCGCTCGAACGAGTTCCGCTCGTACAAAAAGACTTGATCGCGCGCGCCAATCGCGCTTCGAAGCCGGTCATCACCGCGACGCAGATGCTCGAGTCGATGATTTCGAGCGCGCGACCGACGCGCGCCGAAGCGGCCGACGTCGCCAACGCCATCCTCGACGGCACCGACGCCGTCATGCTCTCGGGCGAGACGGCCCGCGGCATGTACCCGATCGACGCCGTGCGCGTGATGGCGACGATCGCGCTGCAAGTCGAGAGCCAGTATCCGCACGACGAGCTCTGGGCCCGTCGCATCGGCTCCTCACCGGTCACGGCCGAGACCTCGATCGCCGGCGCCGCGGCGCGCGTTACCGAGGAGTTGAGCCTCAACGTCATCGTGACCGGAACGACCACCGGCAACACGGCGCGGCACATCGCGTCCTTCCGGCCACGCGCGCGCGTCGTCGCGATGACGCCGGTGGCTGAGGTCGCACGACGCTTGAGCCTCACCTGGGGCGTCGACGCGCTGGTCGTCGAGAAGTACCGCTACTTCGAGACGCTGATCGATATCGTCGAAGCGCGTATGTTGCGCGAAAAACTCGCCAAGAGCGGCGAGATGATCGCGATCACCTCCGGCATGCCCGTCGGCGAGGGCGGCACGAACGTCCTCAAATTACACACGCTGCCGTAGGCCGCGATCACACCGCGGCTTTGCGCGCCTTGCGGCGGCGAACGTCGCGCAGGAGCGTGCCGGCGTGGTCGATGGCGACCGCGGCCACGGTGCCGGAGAGCATGCGGGCGAGTTCGTCGAGGACGGCTCCGTGCTCGGTGAGTTCCACGAGTTCGATCGTCGTCGTGTCCTTCGTTTCATGCTTAACGAGGGTGTAGTGGCGGTCGGCCCACGATGCGATCTGCGCGAGATGCGTTACGCAGAGGACTTGCGCTCCGCGAGCAAGGCTGCCCAAGCGCTGCGCAACGGCGTTGGCGGTGGTGCCGCCGACGCCCGCGTCGATCTCGTCGAAGACGAGCGCGGTGCGTTCCCGGCGATCGGCGAGCACCACAACGAGGGCGAGCAGAACACGCGATAATTCGCCGCCGGATGCGGCCCGCATCAGCGGACGAAGCGGTTCGCCCGGGTTCGGCGAGAGCGCGAAATCGGCTTGCTCGCGACCCTGCGGTCCGATCGCAGGCAGATTTTCCAGTGCGACCTCGAAACGCGCGGCGGGCATCGCCAGATCGGCCAACTCCGCGGCGATCGCAGCTTCCAGTTCGCGGGCGGCTGACGCGCGCAGTTCTCCGAGCGCGTTGGCGTGACGCTCGAGGTCCTCGCACGCCGCACTCAGCGCCGTCGCGAGTTCGGCTTGACGTTCGTCGCCCGCAGCGTAGCGTTCGACGTTCTCGGCGAAGCGCGCGCGCGCTTCGAGCAGCAGCTCGATCGAGGCGCCGTATTTTTTCTTCAGGCGTTCGATCGCGTCCAAGCGCTCGCCCAGCGATTCGAGTTCGGCGGGATCGAATTCGCTGGACTCGGCCTCGCGCGCGATCCTGACGGCAACATCGGTCGCATCGCTCTGCAGCGCCGCCAGCGTCTCCGCCAAGCGCGCCAACTCGGCGCCGTAGCGTGCTAGGCCGGCGAGCGTGGCCGCTGCGGATCCCAGCGCTTCGACCGCGCCGCCGTCGTTGCCGGACAGCGCCGCGCTCGCCTGCCCGAGCGCGGCCGCGATGCGCTCGATGTTTGCGACGTAGTCGCGCCGCTCGCGCAGGCGCTCGTCCTCGCCCGGCTCGAGTTTCGCTTCGTCGATTTCGGCCAGCGCGTAGCGCGCGAACTCGACTTCGGCCAGCCCGCGTCCCGAGTTCTCACGCACCTCGGCCAGTTCGCGTTCGAGCGCTGCGGCACGCGCGTGCGCTTCGGCCACCCGCCCCCGCGCGTCGAGCGCTTTGGGCCCGGCGAAACGGTCGAGCACGTCGAGTTGATAGGCGCGCGAGAGTAGCCGTTGCTGTTCGTGCTGACCGATCAGATCGACCAGCAACTCACCGCTCTCGCGCAACTGCGCGGCAGTTGCCGGCCGGCCGTTGATGCGGGCCGAGGATTTTCCATTGGCAAGCATCTCGCGCGTCAGAATCGCCGGCTCGCCTTCATCGATCTCGAACCCCGCGCTCGCCAGAGATGTGCGCAAGGTTGGATCCGCATCGACCTCAAGTGTCACACGTGCCCGCGATGCGCCGCCGCGCACGATATCGGCCGAGGCGCGCTCGCCCAGCACGAACCCGAGCGCGCCGAGCAACATCGTCTTTCCCGATCCGGTCTCGCCACTGCACACGGTGAATCCGCCGGCGAATTCGAGCGCCGCGTTTGCAATCAACCCGAAATCCTCGATCTCGAGTCGCTCGAGTCGCACTAGCCTTCGCGCTCCTTGATGGGGGCATTCCAGCGTAGCTTTTCTTCGAGCAGCGAGAAGAAATCGAGCGGTGCGCGGCGCGCGAAGCGGACCGGCTGCGCGTAGCGCGTGACCTCGACGCTGTCACCCGGATGCAAGCGATCGACGGTCCGACCGTCGGCCTCGAGCGCGACGCCTTCGACTTCCGCATCGCACGTCAGCATGATCGTCGATGAATCGGGAACGACGAGCGGGCGCGTGAACAGCGTGTGCGGCAGCAATGCGATGATTCCAAACGCAGCGACGTCGGGCGAAAGAATCGGGCCACCGGCCGAAAGGAAATACGCGGTCGAACCGGTCGGGGTCGCGACGACGACACCGTCGGCCGGGACGCGGGCTGCTTCCTTGCCGTCGACGTGAATGCCGAACGGCGTCATCTTGGCGTTCTCGGTGCGGCGTACGACGATGTCGTTCAGCGCGAAATAGGTGCGTCCGTGGACCCGCGCTTCAAGCGCGGAACGTTCGTCGATCGCAAAGCCGTCGCGCAGCATCTCCGGAATCTTTCCCAGTTGGCGGTCGCGCCCGTCAATCTCGGTCAAGAATCCGAGCCGGCCGGTGTTGATACCGAAGAGCGGAATGCCGAGCGGCGCCGCGATTTGGGCCGCGCGTAAGAGCGTCCCGTCGCCGCCGATGGTGACCAGCAGGCGCGCATCTTCAACCTTTGCACCCTCGTCCGGAAGGCCGAGGCCGCCATTTTGGCCCTCGCACAGCGCGATCCGATACCCGGCGGACCGAATCGTCTCGGCGACGGCGAGCGCGGCAGCACGCGCGTGATCGCGCCCCATATCGACGTAGAGTCCAACCGTTTCGCTCACGACGCCGCCAGCGCCAGCGCCGCATCCTCGATCGTCGCGCCCGAGCGGCGAATCAAGAGGAAGATCTCGATATTGCCGGCCGGCCCTTGCAGCGGCGAACGTGCGACCGCGACCGGAGCGAGCCCGAGCCGCACGATCGCGTCGCGCGTTTCGCGCACGATCTCCGCGCGTACGGCCGGATCGCGCACGACCCCGCCGCCGCCTAAGCGCCCGCGACCCGCTTCGAACTGCGGCTTGACGAGCGCGACGATTGCGCCGTGCGGCGACAGATAGTTCTTGGCGCGCTCGATCATCGTGAGCACCGAGATGAACGACGCATCGATCACAATCACGTCGAACGGCTGCGCGAACGCATCGTCCGGCAGGAGTCGGAAATTCGTCCGCTCGACGACGGTGACGCGCGGATCGTCGCGCAGAGTCACTGCCAGCTGACCGTAGCCTACGTCGACGCCGGTCACGTGCGCCGCGCCGCGCGAGAGCAGACAATCGGTGAACCCGCCGGTCGACGCGCCGACATCCAGAGCACGCGCGCCGCTCACATCCAAACCAAACGCCTCGAGCGCGCCTTCGAGTTTCTCGCCGCCGCGGCTGACGAACGGACGCGGCCGTTCGACATCGAGATTCGCCCCGGACGGAACGCTGGCGCCGGGTTTGGTCATCGGGCGGCCGTCGACGCGCACGCGTCCGGCGATGATCAGCGAACGTGCCCGCGAGCGCGTGATGCCGGCGCGTTCCGCGACGACCTCATCGAGGCGCTGCGAACGCGTGCTCACCTCTAAAAAGGTAACTGGCCGGAGGGCGAGGCCGGCGCCGCGGCAGCATCGGCCGGTTGGGCGTCGGCCGCCGCCGCGATCGATGTTTGCGCGGCCTTCAAGAGCGCTTCGCACTTGCGCTGGAGATCTTTCCCCTCTTTGAAGAGCGCGACGGATTCATCCAAGCCGACGTTTTCACGCTCCAGCTTGGCATTGATCTCCTCGAGCCGCGCGAGGGCCTTTTCGAATTCACCCGCTTCGTTCGTTGCCATTGCTCGTCGTCGATTCAACAGTCGCCGATATTGTTCCGTGCGCTACCCGGGCCTCCACCGTCCCGCCGACCGGCACGTTCGCCGGATCGCGCACGATCCGGCCCGCGAGCGTGACGATGGCATAGCCTTTTTGCAGAATCGCTTCGGGGTTGTTTCCGTCGAGTCCGACCGAGGCTAAAGCCAGGCGCTGTCCCGCACGGCCGAGGCGGCCTTCAATCGCGCGGCCGAGCCGGACGACGGCGACGCGCAACGACTCGCCGCGCCGCGCCAGCCGCAGCGAAGGATCGAAGCGCCGCAAGCGCTCGGCTTGGGTCGCGAGCCGCTCGGCTCGCGAGCGCAGCCGGGCAACGACCGTATCCTGCAGCCGTTCGGCCGCCGAATCGATGCGTTGCTGCTGCGGCAGCAGAAAGAGCTTCGTGTCGTCGAGCTTCGAGCGCGTCAGCGCCCGCGCGAGCCCGGCCGAGCGGCGCTCGATGCCGTGCAGCACCGCCATGCGAATGCGGCGCATGCGCTCGTCGACGCGATCGTTGAGCGCGCGCGTCTCGGAACCGACGCGTTCGGCCGCAGCCGAAGGCGTCTCGGCGTGCAGGTCCGCGGCAAAATCGCTGAGCTGCTGGTTCACGGTATGTCCAACCGCCGAAAGCACCGGGTGACGTGCTTTGACCACGGCCCGTACGACGTTTTCATCGCTGAATGCGAAGAGATCTTCGAACGATCCGCCGCCCCGCGCGAGCACGATCAGGTCGACATCGAGCATGGACGCGCGCCCGAGCGCGCCCACAATCTCGTTCGGTGCGTTCGGACCTTGCACCGAGGTCTCGCACCACGCGACCGATACGTGCGGGCGCAGCGCGCGCAAGCGCGTGACGAAATCGAGCGCACCGTCGGCGCGACGCGATGAAACGAGCGCGACCCGAAATGGAAACTGCGGTAGCGGCCGCTTGCGCGCCGGATCGAAAGCGCCTTCCGCCGCGAGCCGCCGCCGGCGCTCTTCGAACTGTTGGTGAATGTCGCCGGCGCCCTCGGGGCGCACGTTGCGAACGACGAGTTGATAGCTGCTGCGCTGCGCGTACGTTGCGATCGATCCGCCCGCGACGATCTTCATGCCGTTCTTGAACTCGGGGAACGTCAGAAAATCATCTTCCCAAGCGAAGCAGCGCAAGATCGTACTCTCTTCGCTCAAGTCGAAGTTCAGGTGTCCGCGCGCCGAGACTTTGAAGTTGCTGACCTCGCCCCGAATCGAGATCGAACGCAGCGCCGGATCGGACTGCAGCTTATCTCGGAGGTACGCCGCGAGCCATTGGACGCCGCGAATACCGTCGTCGGGAACGGTCAACTTGGGGTGGGCGCGGGTTCGGGGAACGGCGTCGGCGGCTCGAGCGTGCCGTTGCCGCCGTCACTGCTCTGCGGTTCCGGGGGCTCCGTCAACTCCGGTTCGGGCGTGAGGACGGGCACCGCGACGGCCTCCGGAAGTTTCGAGATCGGCGGCGCGGTGATGAGCGCTTTGACCACGACGGGCATGACGAACGTCTCGGCGTGCCTCCGGCCGTAGTACGTTCCGCTCGCGCACGGTCCCGTGCTCGTCCCGGTCAAGAAGTATTCGTACTTGTGGGACCCGCCGCAATATGCGAGCTTCGTGACTTCGTTCGCCGGAAAGGTGAAGTCGTGCTTCGGAATCTTAGCGAGCGCGCCGCGCATGAAGCGCGCCCAGGTGCGCGCCGGGATGTTGCCCCCGTAGGATTCATACATTCGCGTGTAATCGTCGTTGCCGACCCACACCGCCACCACCAGGTCGGGCGTGAAACCGACGAACCATGCGTCGCGATAATCCGACGTCGTGCCGGTCTTGCCGGCCGCCGGCCGGCCGATATCCGCGTTCGTGCCGGTTCCTTCGCTGATGACGTCCTCCATCATCGAGGTCACGACGTACGCGGTGCCGGCGCTGAAGACTTCGGTCTCCTGCGGAAAGCGATCGTCGAGGATGATCGATCCGAGCGAGTCCTTGACCAAACGGATCGACGTCGGATCGATGTGAATGCCTTGGTTCGCGATCGTGCTGTATCCCGCGGCCATGTCGAGCGGCGAGACGACCGAACTCCCAAGTGCGAGCGACAAGTTCGGTTCGAGCGTCGCCCGGACGCCCATGTGGTGCGCGTACTCGATCACCCGGTCGATGCCGACCGTTTGCGCGAGCTTGACGGCGACGATGTTGCGCGATTGCGCCAATGCGTAGCGCAGCGTCACCGCCCCCAAATACCTGAAGTCGTCGTCCTGCGGCGCCCAATACGTTCCGTTGCCCATCGGATATTTGACCGGCGTGTCGTCGACGAGCGTCGTGGGCGGCATGCCTGAATCAATTGCGGCGGTATAGACGAACGGCTTGAACGACGAACCCGGCTGACGCAACGCCTGCCACGCTCGATTGAACTGATTCTTGAGCGAGAAACCGCCAGCGCCGCCGACCATGGCGACGATCTCGCCGGTCGAAGGACGCAAGGCCACAAGGGCGGCCTGATGCGCGTTGATGCCCTCGACGCGAGCCTCGCTCACGCCCCAATTGACCGCTTCTTCGGCCAGACGTTGCAAATGGGGATCGAGCGTCGTATCGACCTCAAGGCCGGCCTCGTAGGTCGCCTGTTCGCCGAATTGTTCTTCGAGCACGTTATTGACATACGTCGTGAAGTACGGATATGCGAACGATTGCAAGCCCGTGGGACGCTCGCCGATGAGGCCGAGCGGCGCGGCCTCGGCGGCGTCCGCTTCGGCGGCCGAGACGTAGCGGCTCGCCACCATCCGGTCCAGCACGTGGTGCTGCCGCTCTTTGGCGCGATCGAGGTTAACGTAGGGCGAGTATGCCGAAGGCGCCGCCAGGAGGCCGGCCAGCATCGCAGATTGTCCGAGTTTCAGGCGGCCGACGTCGGTTCCAAAATAGGTGTGCGCCGCGGCTTCGATGCCGTACGATCCCGAACCAAAGTACATGATGTTGAGGTAGCGCTCGAGGATTTCGTCTTTCGTATAGTAGCGCTCGATCTCGATCGCCAGCAACGCTTCTTGAATCTTCCGCGAGACCGTCACCTCGTTAGAAAGGAACAGCTTGCGCGCTAACTGCTGCGTGATCGTCGATGCGCCTTGAAACTGATCGTGCCGGTAGTCGGCCCATGCCGCGCGCATGATGCCGAAGAAGTCGACGCCGTGGTGTCTGTAGAAATTACGATCTTCGGTTGCGACGAAACAATACCGCACCTGTTGCGGAACTTTCGAGATCGGAACCCAGATGCGATTCTGCTTGAACAGCGTGGCCAGCGGCGTGCCGTCGCGCGCGTAAATGCGCGTCGAGCGCGACGGTTGGAAGTCGGCCATCTTATTGATGTCGGGCAGATTGCGCGAGTACGTATAGACCAGTCCGGCGACGGTTCCCAGCACAAACAAGACGGTCACGAAGACGACGGCGAAGAACCCGAAGAGAACGCGGCCGAGGACCGTCAGCGACTTCTTACGCTTCTTCCGTTGCGGGTTGACGTTCACGCGACGTTACCCACGTTGGAGAGAACTCCGTTCACGAAGCGCCCCGAGGCCTCGGTCGAAAACTTCTTGGCCAACTCGACGGCCTCGTTGAGGACGACGGGGCGCGGGGTCTCGGGACGGTAGAGTATTTCGAACGCACCCATGCGCAGGACCAAACGATCGACGGTCGGCAAGCGATCCAAGGTCCATTCCTGTAAGAGCGGAGCGATCAACGCGTCGAGCGTCGCGGCGTGCTCGATCGAGCCCAGCACGAGATCGCTGACGAAACCGCGTTGCTCCCCGATATCCGTGCGCCCGAGCGCATCGTCAAGGGCTTCCGCCGCGTCGTGTTTCCCCACATCAATACTGAATAGCGTCTGCAAGGCCAACTCGCGCGCGAAGCGCCGAGTCACGATCCCGTCGCCGCGACCGCCGCGGCGAAGTTCGGCAGGTAGTCGATCGGCACGCCCCCGGCGCGGAAGCCTTCGTCGCGCATCACGGCCAAGCACAGATCGACGGTCGTATTGACGCCGGCGATGTGCGTCTCGCGCAGCGCACACTCCATGCGCACGATGGCCTCGTGGCGGGTCGAGCCGTGGGCGACGACCTTGGCGAGCAGCGAGTCGTAGTAGGGCGGGATCTGCAGGCCGGCATAGGCGTGAGAATCGACGCGTATACCGTAGCCGCCCGGCAGCGTCGCTTCGCTCAGCGTCCCGGCGGCCGGTGCGAAGTTCTGCGCCGGCTCCTCGGCGTTGATGCGGCACTCGATCGCGTGTCCGCGCGCAACGAGGTCCCGCTGTCCGAACGACAACTTCTCGCCGCTCGCGACGCGAATCTGCTCGCGCACCAAATCGACGCCGTAGACGACTTCGGTGACCGGATGCTCGACCTGGATACGCGTGTTCATCTCCATGAAGAACACATCGTCACCGCTCAGCAGAAACTCCAGCGTTCCGGCGCTAGTGTATTTCACCGCACGCCCGGCCGCGATCGCGACATCGTGCAGGCGGGAGCGCACGCCCTTCGAGAGCGCCGGCGCCGGCGCTTCCTCGATCAACTTTTGGTGCGACGGTTTTTGCATCGAGCAATCGCGCTCGCCGACGTGGACGACGTTGCCGAACGTGTCGCCGACGATCTGCACCTCGATGTGGCGCGGACGGTCGAGCAACTTTTCGAGATAGAGCCGTCCGTCTTTGAAATTCGCTTCGGCTTCGGCTTGCGCGGTCGCGAAGGCGTGCTCGAGTTCGGCCGGACCGCGCACCGCGCGCATGCCTTTGCCGCCGCCGCCTGCCGTCGCTTTGAGCATCACCGGATAGCCGATCTTGCGCGCGGCAGCCGTCGCCTCGGCGACCGAATTGAGGATGCCGGTACCGGGGGTCGTCGGCACCTTTGCATCGTGCATGATCGCTCTGGCCGTCGCTTTGTCACCCATCTTCTGAATCACATCGGGTGTGGGACCGATGAACGTCAAGCCATGGTCGGCGCAGATATCGGCGAAACGCGCGTTCTCCGCCAAGAAACCGTAGCCGGGATGGATCGCATCGGCGCCCGAGATCAGCGCGGCGGAGACGATGTTCGGAATGTTGAGGTACGAGCGCGCGACGGGGCCCGGCCCGACACAATACGCTTCATCGGCGTTGCGCACGTGTAGCGCCTCGCGATCCGCTTCGGAGAAGATCGCAACCGCCTCGATTCCGAGTTCGTGAGCGGCGCGAATGACGCGCACGGCGATCTCGCCGCGATTGGCGATCAGTATCTTCCGTAACATTACACTTCTTCGATCGCGAAAAGCGCTTGGCCGAATTCGACGGGCTCGCCATCGTTCACGTAGACGGCCAGGACCCGGCCCGGACGGTGGGAGCGAATCGGATTGCGAATGCCGAGCGACTCGACGTAGGCGAGTTCGCGATCTTCGGCGATGACCGCCCCTTCGGCGACCGCCGGTCGCGAGAGGCGTACGATGCCGACGAATTCCGCCTTTAGCACCGCGTGGGCCGGCTCGTCGTGCGCGACCGCGCCGTTGCTCGTTGAGACCCCGTTGGCGGGAACGGCGACGCCGGCCGAAATGGCTGGGGGACGCACCGGACGAGCGATGCGACGCACCTCGATCTCGAGGTCGTCCTGCTCGATCCGAAAGCGCAGGAGCCCCGCTTCCACGCAAAATTCCGCCGCGCGCCGAATGCGCTCTAGCGTCTGGTCCCAATTCATGAGCCTTTGCCGTTCTAGCCGGGAACGGGCCTATCCGCTCGCAAGAGGAGTCACCTCTGCGCGCTGCTCGGGGGTCAACCGAGCGTAGGCGGGGCGGAACGACGGGTCGATTTCGGCCAGGGGTGCGAGCGCGAAGGCCCGTTCGAAGAGCCGCTCGTGGGGCACCCTCAAATCCGGCTCGCGAACCTCGAGATCGTCGTACGCCAGAATGTCCAGGTCGATCACCCGCGGCCCCCAGCGGTACGTGGCCTTGCGTCCGAGGCTCGCTTCGAGCGCCTTGAGCGCGTCGAGCAGCGCGCGCGGATCGAGGTGCGTCTCGAGCAGCGCGGCGGCGTTGACGAAGTCAGGCTGGTCGCGTTCACCCCAGGCTTTCGAGACGTACAACTGGGAATGGGTGGTCACCGTTCCCAGCGTAGCGAGTGCTTCGAGTGCACGCGTCACGTTCGCAGTTGCGTCGCCGGCGTTCGAGCCGAGGCCGATGCGCGCGAGCCCCATCCTAGCGGCTCAGTCGCGTGTGCTGCGCACGGTGACGAGCGGCGTCGCACCGTCGAGCAGGGCGGGCTTCGCAATCGTGACGCTCGCCGCGCGCACGCGCGCGTCGCGCATCACGGCGCTAAGGATTTCGTCGCCGAGGCGCTCCAAAAGTGCGAAGGAGCGATCGCGCACCAGGGCCACGATGGTCGCGTGCAGAGCCGCGTAGTCGAGCGTATCCTGCAGCGCGTCGCTCGCACGCGCAGCGCTGAGGTCGAGCTCCAGTTCGACGTCGATCTCGAGGGGCTGTGGATGGTCGCGCTCGCCCGCGTAGGCGCCATGCTTGCCGTACGCGCGGATTCCGCGCAATGCGATGCGATCGGCGTTCACAGCGTCTCGCTCCAATCGGCCGGCCGCCAACCGCGTGCGATGGCATCGGCGGTCGCGACGACGTCGCGCATCTCGGCGACGTCGTGTACGCGGACGATGTCGATTCCGGCTGCCGCCGCGAGGGCGACGGAGGCAGCGGTCGCCATCACGCGCTCCTCGACCGGCTTGCCCGTGATTTTTCCGAGCGTCGATTTTCGTGACGTGCCCAGGAGCGTCGGGAAGCCGAGCGCGACGAGGCGCGGCAGCGCGCCGAGCAGCGCGAGGTTGTGTTCGGGGAGTTTCCCGAAGCCGATGCCGGGATCGAGGATGATGCGCTCGCGCGGAATGCCGGCCTCGACCGCGCGTCGCGCTTGCGCTTCGAGATAGGCGAGAACTTCGTCGACGACGTCGCGTTCGTAGAGCGCGACGCGCTTATTGTGCATCAGGATGAGCGGGACGCCGCGGGCGACGGCGGCTTCGAGCAGCGCGTCATCGAGGCCCCAGATCGAGTTGAGCAGGTCGCCGCCGGCGGCATGCGCCGCGATGAAAATCTCCGGTTTGAACGTGTCGATCGAGATGACCGTCGCGGGAGCGCGCGCGCGCAGCCCCCGGACCACGGGCAGCAGACGCCGCACTTCTTCATCGCGCGAGATCGGCGCGTGGCCGGGACGCGTCGATTCGGCGCCGATATCGAGCAGATCGGCGCCGGCGGCCAATTTCGCGAGCCCGGCTTCGATCGCATCCTCGGGCGCAATGCGCCCGTCGCCCGAAAATGAATCGGGCGTCGCATTGACGATGCCCATGATATAGGTGCGCGTGCCCCATTCAAAGCGGGCGCCGCGGACCTCGAGCGCGCTAATTGCGCGAACGTTCGCCGACATTGGCGAGCCACCAATCCCGCAGTATGCCGACGATGAACGTCGAGCCCGTCACCACGACGACGCTCTCGGCATCCGCGTTGCGCCGCGCGATCGCGAGCGCTTCGATCGGATCGGCGATGGCGCGCGCCGAGAGGCCGGCGGCCTCCGCGATGTTCACGAGGCGGATCGGCCGCGCCGAGTTTCGGCCGCGCGCCTCGAATGCAGTGAAGACGAACGATGCGGGTAATCCGAAGAACGGCTGCAAGACTCCCGTCGTATCCTTGGTCTCGCCGATGGCGACGACGAACGAAAAGCGCCGGCCCGGAAAGGTCTCAGCCAGCGCCTCGGCCAGATTCGCCGCTTTGTCGGGATTGTGCGCGACGTCGAAGACGACGCTCGGGAAGCCCGGATAGAACTCCATGCGGCCCGCAATGACGAGATCTCCGAAGCCGGCGACGACCCGCTCGATGGACGGACGCAGTTCCTCGCCGAGACGTTCGAGCGCCACGATCGCGGTCGCGGCGTTGCGCTGCTGAAACTTGCCGAGGACCGGCAACGAAAGCTCGTAGACGCCGCGCTCGGTCGTGACCGCGAAGGATTGGCCGTAGGGCTCGCTCGCGCGCGGCGCAACGCTCGCGGCGGCGGCGACGCCGAAGAATGGAGCGCCGATACGTTCGCAGGCCGCGACGATCACGCCGCGTCCGGGCTCGCGCGCGTCGCTGACGAGCGGTACGCCGGGCTTCGCGATACCGGCTTTGTCGCTCGCGATCGCCTCGAGCGTGTCGCCCAGAATCTCCGTGTGATCGAGTCCGATGTTGGTGATGATCGAGACCTCGGGGCGAATCAAGTTCGTGCCGTCGAGCGTTCCGCCGATGCCGACCTCGATCACGGCCACGTCGACCGCTTCGCGCGCGAAGGCCAGAAACGCGAGCGCCAGCAGCGTCTCGTAATACGACGGCCGGTCGTGTTCGTGCGTGGTCGCCTCGATCGCGAAGTGCATCGAATCGAGCAGCTCGGCGAACTGTTCCTCGGAGACGGCGCGCCCGTCGATGCGCGCACGCTCGGTCATCGAACTCAAGTGCGGCTTGGTGTGCAGACCGGTTCGCTTGCCGGACGCCGTCAGCGCCGTCGCCAGCATGGTCGCAGTCGAGCCCTTTCCGCTCGTGCCGCCGACGTGGATCGTCGGATAGCGCAGATGCGGATCGCCCAAATGACGCAACAAGGCCGCCATGCGATCGAGGCGATGCGGGTTATGCCGCGACGCCGTCTCGTTGATCGTGCCGAGCAGATACTCGCTTGCCTCGCGATACGTCATGCCGCGCACGCCTTCGAGTGGCGCCGCTCAGCCATCGACGACGCCGCCGGCGAGCAGATCGAGCGCGTGCGGAAGCGCGGGTAGCAGCACGCCGAGCGTTTCGCGCACCGCCTTCGGGCTCCCCGGCAAGTTGACGATCAGCGTCGAACCGCGCACGCCGGCGACCGCGCGCGAGAGCATCGCGGTCTTGACGATCGCGAGCGAAGCGGCACGCATCGCTTCACCGATCCCCGGAACTTCATAATCAAAGATGGCTGCCGTCGCTTGCGGGGTGCGGTCGCGCGGAGCCAGGCCCGTGCCGCCGCTGGTCAATATCAGTTGCACCCGTTCGCGATCGCACAGATCGATCAACCCGGCCTGCAGCGCGGCCGGATCGTCCGGCAATACGCGCGTGCTCTCGATCGTAAAAGCGTCACCTAAGACCTCGGCGATCGCCGGCACGCATGCATCCGGCCGCGTGCCCGCAGCCGCACGATCCGAGAGCACGATCACGGCCGTGCGGTAGCTCATTCCTCGGCGCGCCAGGTGCCGCTCTTGCCGCCGCGCTTCTCGATCAAGCGCACCGACTCGATCGCGATGCCGCGCTCGACGGCCTTAGTCATGTCGTAGATCGTCAGAGCCGCCACGGCGGCCGCCGTCATGGCTTCCATCTCGACACCGGTCTGCGCGTTGGTCTTGGCGGTCGCGTCGATCTGCAAGACGCCCGGTGCGGCCCAATCGAACTCGACGGTCACGCTCGAGAGCGGCAACGGATGTGCGAGCGGAATCAGTTGCGCGGTTTGCTTCGCGGCTAGAATGCCGGCGAGTTGCGCGGCCACGAACGCATCGCCTTTGGGCAAGGTCGTGCCGCGCAACGCGGTCTCGGCGGCAGCGGACATGCGTACGTTCGCGCGCGCGTGCGCGAAGCGTTCGCTCGCCGCTTTCGCTCCGACGTCGACCATCGTCAGCCCGCCGTCGGGCCGAATGTGCGTCGGCTTGGCTATGACCGCGCACTCTGGAAGCGAAACCACACCAGCGACAACACCCCGATCACGGCAAAGACCACCGCGTGCAGGTGATGCGGGCCGGGATGCGAGGTGCCGATCTGCCAGGCCCCCGTCCAATACATGGCCGCAGCGAGGAAACAGGCGGCGGCAATGACGACGGCCAGCAATTTCATACGATAACCTTCATGAGCGCTAGAGTGAGACAAACCGTTCCGAAGATCAAACAATACCATCCGAACGGTCGTAAATCATTCGAGCGAAAATAGCGCGTCAAAAAAGCGACCGACGCATACGCCGTGACGGCCGCCAGCAGGCCACCGGTCAGCGCCTCGACCAGCACCGCGTGGGCTTCGGGCACGAGCAGCCGCGGAAACTCGAGGATTGAGGCCGCGGCGATCGCCGGCGTCGCGAGCAAGAACGAGAACCGTGCCGCATCCTCGTGGGTCAGATCGAAGAGCAAGCCTGCCACGATCGAGGCTCCCGAGCGCGAGATCCCGGGGAGCAGTGCGAACGCCTGGGAGAAACCGATCTGCGCGCCGCTCGCGTACGGGAGCAGCGCCAGCGGGCGCGCCGGTTTCGACCCGGGGCCTCGCTCGACGCGCCGCAGGCGTTCGCCCGCGAACATCACGCACGCGTTGAGGATCAGAAATCCCGCGACGAGCGCGGGCGAACCGAAGAACTGACGAACCGGTTTTTCAAGGAAGACGCCGGCCAGCGCGAGCGGCAGCGTGCCGATAACCAGCAGCCAACCCAAACGCGCGTCGGGATCGCCGCCGATGCGTCCGCGCACCACGCTCGCGAACAGCCCGCGCACGATGCGAATCCAATCCTGCCGGTAGAATGCGACGAGCGCGAGCGCGGTGCCGAAATGTAGCGCCACGACGAACGCGAGGAAGGTCGGATCGCCGCGATCGATCTTCCAGCCAAGGAGCGCCGGCAAGAGCACCGTGTGCCCCAAGCTGGAGATCGGAAACAACTCGCTGACGCCCTGCAAGACGGCGAGTAGCATCGCTTGCAGGAACGTCACGCTAGCCTGAGCCTCGGCTTATTGTGCGGTGAAGTCGACGACGAAGATATACTGGCCCGCGATCTTTTGGCACTCGTCGACCTCGGGCGTGTACCTGCTGTTACGCGCCGCCTTGAGCGCCTCTTGATCGAGCGACGAGAAGCCCGAACTCTTGTAGATGCCGACGCCGGAGACCGCACCCGTGGCCGTCAACATCACTCGCACTTGGACGATTCCGACTGCGCCCTGCTGGCGCGCCATCTCGGGGTAATCGGCGTCGGCCTTCACAGCTGCGTTCGCATCCACGTGCGGCTGCGAGCAGCTACGCGGAGTGGGAGTCGGCGGAGGCGGCGGTGCGGTGGCCGGACCGGCGGTCGGCGCGGGCGGAGCGGATTCGACCGTGCCGTTCGGCACGCCGTTCTCCGAACCGTGGACCGGCGCGACGTACGTGTGTTCCGCCGAAGTCGTGTCGCCTTTGTTCGAGGTCTTCGGCACGTTCAACTTGAGCTTGGGCTGCACGGGCGGTTGCGTCGACTGCACCGGTGGCGGAGTTTGGTTCGGTGGCGGAGTCGGCGGTGGCGGCGTGGGCGTGGGCGGCGGCGTCGGAACGACGACCTTGATCTTCTTGCTCACCGAAACTTTTTCGACTTCTTGTTCTTTTGCAACGTAGGGCTTGTACGGCATCAGACCGCCGATGATAAAATGCGTGGCGATCGAGATGGCAAATGCCCATCCGAGGAAGGAGCGCACTTTCTCGGCCGGCGTAAACGAAACCGGCGGAATGCTGCTCATCTACTACTTCTGACCTTCAATGTGGTTGGCCAAACCGAAGTTCGTAAGCTCTTCCGTCTTGGCAGCATCCATCACTTGCAAGACCGTACCGTAACTCGATTTCGGGTCCGCCTTGATGATGAGGCTATGATAGACGTTGTTGGTCGATTGTTGTAAGGCCTTGAACGCCGGACCGGCCTCCTGAATCGACATCGTCTTCGAGCCAATCTGGATCCGATTCTTGTCATCGATGATCACGACGATCTGCGACGCCTTTACTATATCTTTGTTCTTCGCATCGGGAAGCTTCGGTTCTTTGGTTACCGAGGCGAGAATGATGAAGATGATCAGCAGCACCAGCAATACGTCGGTGAAAGGCGTGATGTTGATCGTCGCCATCACGTCCTCTTCGCCCTGGCCCGTCGAAATGGCCATTATGAGGTCACGAACCCGACGTCGTCGAGGCCGGCCTGTTTGGCCGCATCCAGGATGCGAATGATGAGTCCGTATGGGGCTTTGGCGTCGGCCGTGATCGACACGTGAAGGCGGCCACGTCGCGCCGCCGTCTGGCTCATGGCGTAGTAGAGTTGCGGTTCGGTGATCCGGCTGGTATCGACGAAGATGACGCCCTTGGAAGTCACTTCGACGTCGATCTCTTTCTTTGGATCGTTCTGTGCCTTCGACGGATTATCGCTGTGGTTGGGAAGCTCTTTTTGAAAACCGGGAGGCGTAATCAGCGCCGCGAGAATCATGAAGATGATGAGCAAAACCAGCAACACGTCCGTGAACGGCGTGATGTTGATCTCGGCCATAACGTCAGTCTCTTGTTTCGCCGAAATCAGCGACATATTGCGCTACGTCGCCGTCTTGCTCGATGGTGAGGGCTGGTAGAGATCGGTCGGAATTGACTCACCGACGTTGTGGAAGTGCAGCATCTCCGCCAGTTGATTCGCAGCCACGATCATCTCTTGGTTGTACGACTTGATGCGCGTCTTGAAGTAATTGAAGAAGATAACCGCGATGACGGCCACGAACAGGCCGGCCGCGGTCGTGATCAAGGCTTCGCCGACGCCAGCCGCAACGACGGCGGGAGTCGAATTACCGACTCGCGCGATGTCGTCGAAAGCGTGGATGATGCCGAGCACGGTCCCGAAGAGACCGACGAACGGCGCGATGACCGCGATGGTGCCGATGACGGCCAAGTTCCGCTCCAGAGAGTTGAGATGCTCCATTAACGCTATGGAGAGGGCATCTGTGATATCGGCACGGTTCTTGGTGCCGCGCAGCAGGCCGAACGCGAGGATTTTGGGCAACATGCCCTTGCTCGCCTTCGTG
This sequence comes from Candidatus Erabacter solicola, assembly GCA_003136895.1. Taxonomy (GTDB): domain Bacteria; phylum Vulcanimicrobiota; class Vulcanimicrobiia; order Vulcanimicrobiales; family Vulcanimicrobiaceae; genus Erabacter; species Erabacter solicola. The sequence goes on from PLDY01000062.1 coordinate 18,193, forward strand.
ACCTTGATGGCGCCGGGGATGTCGTCGACCGCGATGCGCGAGCCGAGCTGACGCAAGAGTTCCTTGCTGTCGCCGTGCTGGCCCGAAAAGAACACGAGCCGCTCGATGACGATCGCGACGGCGATGATCGAACACGCGAGCAAACCGATCATGGCCGGTCCGCCGCGGACTAGAAAGGCATAGAAGTTGCTAAAATATTCCACGCTTTGGCGCGCCTCCCAAAAGTTCCACGTTAATTTGCAACAGCGAAAGCGACGCCTATTCCCGTCGCGAGGTCAGCCTATTTCCCTCGCCTGGGTCGTATTCCTCGCTCCACGTCATTTGGTCCCATTAAGGGTCTTCATCTGCTTCTCGACGGCGGCGGCCAGATCGGCGTCACCCGCTTTGGTCGCTGCGTCATCCGCCTTCTTAAAGTATTCCAGTGCGTCTTTGGGCTTACCCAAGTTCGCCAAGGAAATACCAGCGGCGAAATTCGCCAGGCTGTTGGCCGGGTCAATCGCCAGCGCCTTGTCGAAATCGACCTTGGCTTTGACGTTGTCGGGCTTTTCCAGGCGGAGCCACGCAAGCGCAGCCAGACCGTAAAAGTTCGCGCCCCCGCTCGGCGCGGCAACCGCGGCCTGTTCGTACAGTCCGGCCGCGTCGGAATATTGCTTAGCGGTCATCTTGACGGCCGCCAGCTTCGCGTAGTAGTTGCCGAAGGCGACCTCGATGCTGGTGTTGCTCGGATCGAGTTGCCGGCCCTCAGCCCCAACCGTCTTCGCCATGTCGACGTTGCCCGCGCCGAGATAGGCGGCGACCAGATTCGCATCGACCGAAGCCCGCAGCTTGCCACTGACGTTCTCGCTCTTGCCCAGTTCGCGCGCTTTCTGAAGATCGGTCGTGGCCGAAGCGAAATCGCCCATCCCGTACTCGGCGAAGCCGAGCGTATTGTAGGTCGCAAATTGCGGCGAAAGTTCGACTGCATGTTTCGCGTAGCCAAGCGCCTTCGTATAATCTTTCGTATTGGCCAACGCGATCGCGGCTTCGGCATACGATTTGCCCGCGACCGAGCGGTAATTGGCCGGAACGGATCCGCCCTTTTCGAAGGCGGCGGCGGCGGCCTCAAAATCGGATAGGAACGAATCGGCAACGCCGAGATCGACTTGCGCGCGCTGATCCTCGGGATGACCTCCGAGATACGTCTTGAGCGCCGCCTGCGCGCCGCTGTAGTTGCCGGCCCGGATCATGCGTTCGTCTTGACCGAGTTCGGTCGTATCTACCGCGCTCATCGTGCTTCCGCCGGCGCCGAACTTCAAGGTGAAATCGTAGAACGCTATCTGCGGCTTTCCACCTTTGGTGGCGGGCTTGTAGGTCGAGGTCTGCGCGATTTCGAGCGCGGCTTTATCGTCGGCGTGATTGGTCGACTTGATGACGCTCTGAACTTTGAACGTGCCGTTCGTATTGACGAGGACCTTAACGATCACGATGCCGGTGCCGCCGATCGGCGTTGTGTTCACTCCACGCTTCACCAATTTCGGCGCAACGAAGTCGTTCGTGCCGGGTGCGGCGGCGCAGACCGCGAGCGGGAGAGCGATGGCGGCGCCACAGAGCGCGGCGACCAGCGGAATTCGTTGCATGCGTACCTCAAGGTGCGGGCGGGGAGCTTTCCGTGTCAACGTGCCCTGGCGTCGCGGCGTTCTCGTTCAAGCGGCCGATCGCCGCCGCCGCCGCCGCGAAGCGCGGTTCGAGCGCTTCGGCGTGCCCGGCATCGAGCGCGTCCGCAACCCCGGAGAGTATGGCGGAGAGCGTTCGGACTTCCTGCGCGAGCGCCGTCGCATTGGCCTGGAGGACACCGGACCACATCGGCCACGACGAACCGCCCAGACGCAACATAGAACGGATACCCGTTCCGCACAGCGCCAACACATCGTCATCGTTCATGCNNTCGTGCGCTTCGGACGCCACGGGCACCGGCCGCGCGCCCATCTCGAGAATAAAGGCCAGGGCGCGCGCCACTGTCTGCGGCGCGGCTGTTGGATCCAACGTCCAGACGCGCCCGGCGAACAGGCCGGCGCGGGCCGTCTCGGGGCCGCTCGACTCCGAGCCTGCGATCGGATGCGTCGGCACGAAGGCCGCCAAGCCGGCGCCGGCCTGCGCGACCGACAGCTTGACCGAGGCAACGTCCAGCACGAGCGAGGCGCGCGGCGGCCGTCCGGTTAGGCGCTTGAGAAGATCGATCGTCGCCGGCACCGGCGTCGCCAGCACGACCGTCTCAGCCTCGCGGAGCAGCGAGTCGAGATCGCTCGCGGCCACATCGAGCGCGCCGCGTTGCAGCGCCGTCGCGAGGTGCGCCGCGTCGGCGTCCCACCCGATGACCCGGTAACCGACGCCGCGCGCACGCAGGCCGATCGACGCGCCGATCAACCCGGTGCCGACGATCCCGAGGTTACGCGGCAAGCGCGGGTGCGGGCAGCGAACGCCCGACGGCGGCGGCGACCGGTGCGAGCCGTCCCATCAACTCGGCAAAACTCGGCAGCGTCAAGGACTGCGGACCGTCGGAGAGAGCGGCGGCGGGATTGGGGTGCACCTCGATCAAGAGACCATCGGCGCCTCCGGCGATCGCCGCTAAACTCATCGGCGCGACGAGCGCGCGGATGCCCGTGCCGTGCGAAGGGTCGACGATGACGGGCAGGTGCGTCAGCGTGTGCAAGACCGGCACCGCCGAGAGGTCGAGCAGATTGCGCGTCTGCGAATCGTAGGATCGTATGCCGCGCTCGCACAGAACGATATCGTGACAGCCCGCGACGTAAATGTACTCGGCGGCCATCAGCCACTCTTCGATCGTCGCCGAGATGCCGCGTTTGAGCAAGACCGGTTTTTGCGCGCCGCCGGCTTCGCGCAGCAGCCCGAAGTTCTGCATGTTGCGCGCACCGATCTGTAAGATGTCGGCGTAGCGCGCGACCAGTTCGACGTCGCGCGTGTCGAGGACTTCCGTGACGACCGCGAGCCCCGTGCGGTCTGCGCACTCGCGCAGATACTTCAGACCTTCTTCACCCAAGCCTTGGAATGCATACGGCGACGTGCGCGGCTTGAAAGCGCCGCCGCGCAAGAGATTGGCGCCGGCGCGCGAGACGGCTTCGGCCGTCGCGCGCACTTGTTCTTCCGATTCGACGCTGCACGGGCCGGCCGCGATCGCGACCTGTTCCCCGCCGAACGTCGCGCCGTTGGGAAGCCGCACGATCGTGCGCTCGCGGCGTCCTTCACGGCTGACCAGTTTATACGAGCGCGAAATCGGAACGACCGATTCGACGCCCTCCATCTGCACGAACTGCGCGCGCAGCGTGTCTTTGTCGTTGGTGATGCCGACGACGCCCACGATCGTGCGCTCGGCGCCGCGGCTGACGTGCGAGGAGAGCTTCATGGAAGCGATGAGCGACGTGACGGCTTCCAAATCGGCTTCCGCGACGAACGGGCGCATGACGATAATCATTGCGGTGTGGTACTCCGGGAGACGAGGTCGGGGCGCAGCGAGACGGCTTCGCGCAAGTAGACGTGGACCATCTCGTTCTGGGCGCGATCGGTATTTACGTGCACGAGCACGCGAATGCAACGTTCCAAGCGGCCCGGAACGCCGATTTCGGTGAAATTGAGCAGCGGCACCATCGTCCAACCCATGCGCCGCGCCGCGGCCGCCGGGAACTCCGCGTGCAGATCCGGGGTGACGGTGAAGAGCGCCGAGGCGACGTCTTCGGCAAGAATTGCGTTCGCCGTGACGATCTCGCGCACGAGTTCGCCGGTCGCCTCGAGAATCGCGTCCGCAGAATCCACGTCGACGGTCGTGGCGCCACGAATCCCGCGAACACTCATCCGTCGTCCTCCGCGGAGTGCGCACTATTGGCCAGCGCGCGCAGCGACGAGACTTCCTTTTCGGTGGCTTCGCGCCAGTTTCCGATTTTTAGTTCGCCGAGCGAGATCGGTCCGAAACGCAGGCGCACGAGCGAGGTCACGGGATGATCGGTCGCCTCGAACATGCGGCGCACCTGCCGGTTTCGTCCTTCATGAATCGTGATGTCGATCTCGGAGAAGCCCGTTCCGGTGCGCACGACGCGAACCTTCGCCGGTTGCGCGCTGCCTTCTTCGAGCCGCACTCCGGCTAGAAAGGCTTTGATGTCCGGCGCGAGCAGTTTGCCGCGCACGACCGCGCGATAAGTCTTCTCAACGCCGAAACGCGGATGCGTCAATACGTGTGCCAAGTCACCGTCGTCGGTCATCAGCAAGACGCCGGCGGTATCGTAATCCAGGCGGCCGACGGGAACGATCCGTCCGAGATTTTTTGGAATCATCTCCGCTACCGTGCGACGGCCGCCCGGATCGCGCATCGTCGTCATGACCTTCTCGGGTTTGTGCAGCACCACATAGCGATGCTCGTGCGGAAGTTCGACGAGCTTTCCGGCCACCTCGACGCGCGCGCCAGCTTCGACGCTGGTCCCGAGCTTACGCACGATCTTGCCGCCGACGCGCACGTGGCCCGCCGCGATCAGTTCTTCCGCTTTGCGCCGCGAGGCGACGCCCGCGTGCGCGAGATATTTCTGAAGCCGCACCGGGCGTTACTTCGCCGCGCCCGGCGGCGAACGTTCTATCGGCGTTCGTTCAGTCGCCGCGTTCCCGAAACGAAGGGGCTCTCCGGTTCGAAGAAGCGCAGCACGCGATCGGCCGCCAGACTCACGCCGATTCTCACGCTCTCCTCGATGCTGTCGGGCGGCGAGCCGGCCGCCAGCCAGAGTTCGGAGCCGGCCGCGCAGAGGTCGAGCCCGTCGTGGCGCCGGTCGAGGCCGAAGGCTGCTGCGAGCCGGCCAGGGCCGCGCGCCAAATCGGTCGCGCGCGCCGTCCCGCGGCGGCGTTCCATCAACGCGATCCCGTCGAGCGGCTCGACGGCGCGCAACAAGATCGCGGCGCCGATGCCCGGCGCTTCGCTCGTGACGTTGAGACAAAACCACGTACCATAGATGAAGTACACGTATGCGTGGCCGCGGCGCAGATACATCGAGCGGTTGCGTTGCGTCTCGCCGCGGTAGGCGTGCGACGCGGGATCGACGCCCGGCAAGTAGGCCTCGGTTTCGACGATGCGACCGGCGATGCGCCCGCGCGGCGTATCGCGCACGAGCACCGCACCGAGCAAGAATCGCGCCAGCGTGACGGTCTCGGCAGGAAGTTCCGTGCGCCGCAAGCGGCGCAGCCGTACCTTAGGCGGCGATGTCGAGCGAAACTTCGGCGCGCGCGCGAGCCGTGAGGTCGCGAGCGACCGCGCCGCCGGCAGAGCTGACCGTCGCATCACGGAAGCGATTCAACTTGCAACGCAGCGAGACATACGGCACGGTGAGCGTGCTCGGCACCGGGCGGCGCTGCGCCAAGTCGGCCGGTAAATACTCGTCGTCGATGTGGATGTCGACCCGGTTGAAGCCGCGTTCGTGCAGCTCGGCGGCGATCGCATCGAGCGCGAAATAAGCGACATCCCGGCCCCTGAGCGCGGGAAGCGGCCGACACGCGAATCCTACCCTGACGAGAGACCCGCGGCCGCCGCTCCCAACGAGCGCATAAGCGATGCCATGCCGGTCGTCCGCCGCGAATCCGACGGTCACGAGGCTGGGCTGGCCTGGTCCACGCTGCTTTTTCATCGTCATATGCTTGTATACCCATTGTACATCGAACATATGTTCGAGTCAAACGGCGGTGACCAGGCTCGGGCGATCCAGAAGCTGGCCGTAGAGGTCCAGGATCCGATTGCCCAACTCCAGCGAGTCGAAGCGGCGGGATGCCAGAGCAGCGGCCGGTAAGGCGTGCGTGCCGCCCTCCAAGACCCGGCGCAGCGCCGCCGCGATCGCGGCGGCATCGGGCGGCACGATCGTTCCCGAACCGCCCAGGACGTCGCGCGTCTGCGGCGTGTCGACGGCGACGACCGGCGCGCCCGCGGCGAGCGCCTCAACGAGCACCAGGCCTTGGGTCTCGCTGCTGCTGGTAAAGAGCAATGCGTCGGCGGAGGCGTAAATGTCGGGCAGCGCTTCGCGCGCGAACTCGCCGGCGAAGGTCGTGCGTCGGGCGATCCCTAGACGCAGGGCTGTCCGCTCCAGCGATCTGCGATGCAGGCCGTCGCCGACCAAAACCAAGCGCGCCGACGGATCAGCGAGCCGGGCGAAGGCCTCGAGCGAAAGTTCAAGGTTCTTCTCGCGGGCCAGCCGGCCGGCCGCAAGCACCATCCGGAGCCCGGCGCCGACGCCGAGCCTGGCCCGCAAAGCCTCGTCCCGCCTGCCTGCGGCGAACAGGGCCAGTTCGATTCCGCTCGGCACCACCTCGATCCGCGTGGTGACCCCGAGGTCGCGCAGATGGCTCTCCATCGCCGCCGTGGGCACGATCGTGATCTCCGCCGCGCTTGCGTACTTGCGCGTCAGGCGCGCCGCGGCGCTGCGCGTCAAGCGCGTCTCAAACGGAAAATAGTGCGCGTACTCTTCGAGTTGCGTGTGATACGTGAAGACCAGCGGCACGTGCAAACGTTTCGCTAAACGCAAGCCCATCCAACCCGTTACGAACGGCGAGTGCGTGTGCACGATCGACAAGTGCGCGAGCGACGGCGCGACCAACTCGATCGGCAACAACGGAATCGTTAAACGGTACGCCGTTCGCGTCGGTAACGGCAACGAAGGAATGCGCACGACGTTTTCGTGCGACGTACGATACCCCGGCATGCTCGGCGTAACGCAGATGGCTTCGTGTCCGCGTGCGCGGATCGCATGCGCGAGCGCGTCGACGGACGCGACCACTCCGTTCCGAATCGGACGGTAACATTCGGTAAACAGACCGACGCGCATCGTATTCACAGGTATTTGAGAGTTCTTCGCATTACGCGATTTAACGCCTACTTTTGTCGAATTCCCGATTTGTCAAGTTGACGCATTCTAAGGGTCTATGTTAGTGTGGCGCAAGTCTGGCCCTACCTTCACGGTTGTGGGGCCACAGAGTGGTTGCTTCCTTGCAAGAACTCAACCCGCCCCCTCACTAGAACGGCTCAGTGTTGCGCTGCTACTCGAAACCAAAGAGATGCGGTGGCCGCGCCGTGCCGTAGTCCAGAAAGGAGCCGTGTTGATCGGTAATGATAACAAACCCGCGACGTTTGTCGCAGCGGCGGCACTAGCGCTCGGTTTACTTTTCTGCGCCGGAGCTTCACCCAGCGCCGCAGGCCCCGCAGCATCGGACGTTACAGCGCCCCAGGCTATCAGCGTGTCGCTCGTTCTGGATGGAACGGAAACGACGTATCCCACGCGCGCGCATACCGTGCGCGAATTTCTCGAAGAACGCAACCTTGCCATTACCGAAGACGATTATTTGTCCGTTCCAGCCGACGAAGCGCTCGCCGACGGTATGCGCATCGAATATCGCGCTGCGGTTCCGGTCGAATTGATTATCGGCAAAGAACACCGCACGATTCGCACGTCGGCGCTCACCGTCGAAGCATTACTCGTCGCGCAAGAAGTCGCCCTCGAGCCGAACGATGAAGTAACGCCGGCAGTCGACGCCGCGCCGATCGCCAACGGCATCGTGCGCGTCGTTCGCATCAAAACCTGGACCGCGAGGATGATTCGCCCGATCGCACCGCCCGTGAAGCAACGCTACGATGCGACGCTCGCGCGCGGCACGACCGAAACGACGGATCCGGGAACTCCGGGGCGTCGTGAGGTTCTGCTGCGCCTCGTCTCGCGCAACGCGGGCAAGGCGCAGCGCACCGTTCTTTCATCGCGCATCTTGCGCAAGCCGCGTCCGACGATCGTCGCGATCGGGACGGGGAACTTTCCATCGATCGTCGAGTTCGCGACGAACCACCTGAACGATCCGGTGCGTCTCGCAGGTTCGCCGGTGCGCATGGAAGCTACCGCGTACGTCGCGAATTGCGCCGGCTGCACCGGCATCACGCGGCTCGGCCTCAAAGCCGGTCACGGTATCGTTGCGGTGGATCCGAACTTCATTCCGCTCGGAACCAAACTCTACGTTCCCGGATACGGACCGGCGCTGGCCGGTGACGTCGGCGGCGCGATCAAGGGCCGTCGCATCGATCTCGGCTTCAACAGCCTGACCGACGCGATCAACTTCGGCCGCCGTGAAATCACCGTGTACGTACTGCGATAGAGCCAACCGAGAAGCTGCATCCCCGCGCGTTGCTCGCAGCGCGCGGGTTGCGTCCCAAGAAACGCCTGGGACAACATTTCCTGATGGACGGGGGCGCGGCGCGTAAGATCGCCGCGCTTTGCGTTTCCGAGCCCGGCGCCCACGTCTTCGAGATCGGAGCCGGCACGGGCGCGCTGACCCTCGCATTGCTCGAGAGCGGCGCCCGCGTCAGCGCGATCGAAATCGATCCCGACCTGATCGGGATCTTGCGCGGACGCGAGGAACTCGCCGGCGCCGAAATCGTGCAAGCCGATGCGCTCGCATACGATTTCGAGTCCGCCACTGCCGGCGCCGACTGGATCGCAGCGGGCAATCTCCCGTATAACATCGCGACGCCGCTCGTCATGCGTTGGCTAGCCCTGCGCAACCCGCCGCAGCGGATCGTCGTGATGGTGCAGCGCGATGTCGCCGACCGTTTCATGGCGCGCCCTTCCACACCGGCCTACGGAAGCTTGAGCGTGGCCGTGCAATTCTCGATGCAGGTTCGTCGAGCGTTCGTGTTGGGACCGAGCGTCTTTTGGCCGCGCCCTCACGTCGAAAGCACGCTCGTTGCGATGGAACGCCGCGCCGAGCCGGCCGTTCCGGTGCGCGACCGCGCGTACTTCGAGCAGGTCGTGCGCGCCGCGTTCGCGTACCGCCGCAAGACATTAGCAAATAGCCTCGCGCTCGCACTCGGCATCGAGCGAGCGCGCGTTCAAACGGCGTTGGCGCGGCTCGACCTCGATACGGAGATTCGTGGAGAACAACTCGACTTGGCAGCCTTCGCCGCCCTCGCCGACGACCTCGGTTCGTAGCGGCTTCAGCATTCCCGCCTCGATCGCGTTTGCGGCCGGCGCCGTCTTCGTCGCCTTCGCCGCGATCATCGCATTCTTGCTCGTCGTCTCCGCGACCGGCGCGGTCGATTTGAGCCGAAAGGTCTTCCCAATCACGGCCGAGCTAGCCGGCGAACTCACAGTCTACGTGCCGCTCGCGGCCTACATGCTCTTCTTTCTTCCGCGGCTCGCGATGCGCTCGTTGCCCGAGTTGGGCTTTCGTGCGCCCGGTTGGCGTGAGATCGGGATCGGCGTTGCCGGCTTCGTCCTCATGGCGATTGCCATCCTCGGCGCCGGCGCAATTATGGCCGCACTGACGCATCGGCACGATACGCAGGTTGCGGTCGACTTACTCAAGCGGATCAAGACCCCGGAAGAAAAAATTCTGTTTCTCTCCTTAGCGATCGCCTTTGCACCGCTGATGGAAGAGCTCGGCTTCCGAGTCTTCCTCTTCAACTCGTTCGCGCGTCACGTTCCGGTTTGGCTTGCGACGGTTGTGAGCGGAGTGATCTTCGGCGCCGTGCACAGCACGTCACTCCCTCAACTTCTGACCGTCTCGATTCCACTGGCCTGCGGCGGCATCGTTTTGGCTTGCGTGTATTCCATTTCTCGAAACTACTGGTCGAACGTCATCACGCACAGCATGTTTAATGCCGCATCGGTCGCCATGTTCTTCGTCTTCCACGTAAAGACCTAACCGGCCGTGCGGCTCGCCATCGATGCCGGCAACTTCGCGCACGACCATCGCGGAATGGGACGCTTCGTGCGCTCGGTGGTTCGCGCCGCGCAAGCCGAGCCCGGGATCGACCTCGAGTTGATTTCGCTGCGGCGTCGCGACGACGAGGCACTGCTTAGCGAGTTCGCGGGCTTGCCGGTACGCCGGACGGCGTATGCGAACCGGCGCGACGTCTACGACGCCGTCTGGTATCCGTGGAACGGCGTTCGCTTTCGCTGCAGCGCGCCGGCGCTCGTCACGATTCACGATGCGTTCGCGTTCGACGAACCGGCCCGCGAACCGATCGCGCGCTGGCGCGAACAGGCGCCGATCCGCCGCGCGGCGCATTTCGCCACCAAGGTCTCGACGATCTCCAACTGGAGCGCCGAGCGTATCAGTAAGGCCTTACCGATCGAACCGGCGCGGCTGGTCGTCATTCCACTCGCTCCCGATGCGTTCTTTTTGCCCGGTGACGAACCGGCGCCGGCCGCGCTCGCCGGAACCCGCTACGTCTTGCTCGTCGGCGCCGGCGAGCAGCGAAAGAACGCGCGCACCTTGATCGCGGCCTGCGCGCGCGCCTGGAAACTGCCGGANNGCTCCGGCCGAGGTACTGGCCGTCGTCGGCAAACTCGCGCCTGCGGACGTCAAGTTCGCCGCCGCCTTGAAGGTGCCGCTCATCGACCTGGACGTCGACGATGACGGGCTTCGCGCGCTCTACCGCAACGCTGCGGTCGTTGCGGTACCGTCCAGCGCCGAAGGCTTCGGTTTGGTCGCGGTCGAGGCGCAGGCGTGCGGCTCGCCCGTGCTCGCCAGTAATGCGTCGGCGCTGCCCGAAGCGACGGGCGGCGCAGCCCTTCTGCTCGATCCGTTCGACGTCGATGCGTGGGCTCGCGCGATCCGTCAGCTCTTCGACGATCCAGCGGCCGCCGGCGAATTGCGTGCGCGCGGCATCGCCCGCTTCGTAGGCGCGAACCGGATACTGCCGGCGCTGCGAACCCTAGAGTTATTGCGCGAAATCGCGCACGCCGGGCCCTAAGCGAACGGCTTCGTCGACGAGCGCGTGCAAGCGTTCGGTGAATCGTGCCGGTGAAAATGCTTCCGCGTGTGCACGCAGTGCGGCCGGATCGTAACGTCCCGTTTCGAAATCGGCCAAGACGGTCGCAAGCGACTGCGCCGTCGGTTGGCTGAAGTATTCGCCCGTGATGCCCGGCAGAATCGTCTCGAGCGCGCCGCCCACACCGTACGCGATCGCCGGGCGGCCCGACGCGTTCGCCTCGAGCGGGACCAGACCGTAATCTTCCTCGCCCGGCAGAATCACGGCGCGCGCCCGGCCCATCACGTCGCGCAGTTCGGCGTCGGAGATCGCGCCCAAGAACTCGGTGCCGGTGCCTGCCGCCGCCGCCTTGAGCGCACGCTCCGCCGGACCCGCCCCGACGATCTTCAAGGGAACGTGCGCCAGCGCGCAAGCGGCGATCGCCAACTCAATGCGCTTGTACGGAAGCAGGCGCGAGACGACGAGGAAGTATCCGCCCGCCCCGTCGCCGGTGCGAAAGCGGTCCAAGTCGACGGGGCAATGCGCGACCTGCGGCATGCGCCCGTAATAGCGGCGCACGCGCTCCGCGACGTTGTTTGAATTAGCGATGTACGCCGTCGGGCGGGTCGCAGCGCGCTTATCCCAAGCCACGAGCCGTTCGACGAGCGGCCGCGCCAACGCCGAAAGACCGAACCCGCCGACGTAGCTATCGTAGGCGAATGCGAAGCGGCTGACCGTGTTGATGTAGCAGACGTGCACGGCATCCGGACGGAAGCGCACGCCTTTGGCCCATGCCGTCGTCGAACTGACAACGAGATCGTACGCCGAGAGATCGAAGCCTTCGAATATCCTCGGATAGAACGGCGCAAGATAACGAAACGCGCGCCCCGCGAACGGAACGCGCTGTAAGGCCGAGACGCGAACCCGCGCCGGATCGATCAGGTCCGCGGTCGCGGCCGGGTCGAGCAGCGCCGTGTAGATAGGCGCGTCGGGAAAGGCGCGCGCGATGTGCGCGAAGACGCGCTCGCCGCCACCGCGCTGGTTCAGATAATCGTGGACGAGACAGACGCGCGTCGTCAGTTCCCGGCCGGTGACGAGCGCGGCATCACCAAGGCGATGATGTAACGTTGCAAATAGCGCTTGGCGACACGCTGCAGGTCGGCGGGCGTCGTCGCTTCGAGCGACGCGAGGGCCGCATTCAGAGCGTCGCTGCCGAGACCCTGGTTCGAGAACGTTCCGAGCAAGTAGGAGCGATCCGAGAGCGAGACCGATTCAGTCAGGAACGTCCCCTCCGCGACCGATTTGAAATGGCGCAGGGCATCGGCGCCGAGCGGTTTGAGTTCGAGCGCACGCGAGACGATGAACAGTTCGCGGATCGCGATCGTCGGATCGACGCGATTGCCGTTGACGTAGATGACCAGGCTCGCCGGCGCGCCGTCGTAGAGATAGAACGCGCCGACCGAACGTTCGCCGAAAGCGAGCGTGGTTGCGCTGGTCCGTTCGAAAGAATTCGAGATGAGCGACTCGAGAATCAGCATCGCGCCGAAGTCTTTGCTGGCGGGAGCCGGCGCGCCGAATCCGACGACGACCATCGGTGCCGCGACATCGCGGCGGGCCACGATGCGTGGGGCATTCTCCGGAATCAGGCGCGGCTTGAGCGCAATCGCAGCGGGCGCGCCAGCCGGCAAACCCGCAACGAGTCCGCGCAACGCTTCGGAGAGCGCGGGCGCAATAAGCCCGACGGCGCTGGCCGTCATGCCGCCGCGGCGGTAATTCTCCTTGTAGAACGAGGCGACGTCGCCCGAAGCGAGCGAGGCCAGGGATGCGGTCGTGCCGAGCGCCGGCAGCCCGGCCGCGCCGCCGTAATAGGAGCGGCGGAACATGTCGATGCCGACCGAGAGTGCGACGCCTTCGCTCTCGTTGATGCGCGCCGCCAAGGAGGCGCGGGCCGGCGTCAGCGTTGCCGGCGAAACATCGGGCGAACTGAGCGCACGCGCGAACGTCGCGACCAGCGCCGGCAACCGTTCGGAGCGGCCTTCAATGTAGAAGTGGGTCGAATTTCCGTCGACCGTGTATTGCAGCGTTCCGCCGCGCGACGCAATCGCGTCCCGGACGGGTACGCCGTCGACCGGCGTGCGAACGACGCACTCGGCGGTCAGCGCCGCAACGCCGCTCGTGGCCGCCGTTTGCCGGTCGAGACCGGCAGTAACAAAGATCGTCACCGCGCTCACGCGCGCGCCGGCGTCGCTCTCCGAAATGAACTTCGCTGGAGCGAGATCGCTCGCGACGGCCTTGGGAAACTGCGGCGGCGCGGCCCCGAGGAGCACGATAAAGCCCGCGAGCGCGGCGTGGCGAGCGATCGAATGGAGGTTCATTTGCCTTCCGGTGCTTTTTGGGCGGGCATCATCACGACGCTCGCCGGCGGCTTCCCGAGATACTTTTCAGCAACGCCGGCGACGAACTCCGGCGTCAACGAGGCGACGGCGTGGGCGTACGCGCCGGCGTCGCCGTTCGCTCCGGGCGCGTACTCCGGATTGCCTTCGAGGCTGTACCAACCGAAATTGTCCGCCATGTGCTCCGGCGTCGCCAGATCGCTCAGAATGTGAAATTGAAACGCCTCGAGCGCGTTCGCGAAGGTCGTCGCGGGGAGCGGTTTACGCACCAGCCCGATGCCTTCGTCGACCTTCGCGCGCACCGCGTCGACCGACTTGCCGGAGAACGCGATGAAGAGGACGCCCGGCTCGTGCAACGTGATGAATTGGCCGAGCACGAGCGCATCCGGCTGATGCTCCGCCAGATCGTGGGTCACGTAGCCGGTATCGGGGCGAAACAGAAAGTCGGCGATGAAATCGAGCGCGGTCGCTTCGCGTTCGTTCGCAATCGGCGGACCGGCCCAGCCGTATCCGCCGGCGGGCTGATCGAAGGATTTGGCGACCGGTTCGAAGCTCGACGCCACCTGCAGCGCCGCATGGCCCTCGGCCGCGGCGAGCGCGGAGCCGGCCGCTGCGGGGCGGCCCGTTACCGCTGCCGCGGCGATCGAAGACCCGACCGCGCCGCTGACGATCAGCACCGCGTTCTGCGAACGGAAGGCGCGCACGGCGTACGAACGCGCGGCGCCAATCGAAAGCCCCATAACGTCTTTGGGACCGCCCAGGATCGGATAGTGCTGTGGCCCGCTCGCGAACAGCGAGGCGAAGACGGCGTCGCGCATCATGCTTTCGGGATTGTAACTCTCGACGAGCGCTTCTTCCGCGACGTCGCGTTGCGCGATCTTGAATCCGGCATCGCTCATCACGGGCGCGAAATAGGCGGTGGTCATGATGCGCACGACATCTTTGGCGTGCGAGGCCGGGACGACCGCCGCGATTGCGAGCGAGTCGCTATAGACCGTGATGTTCAGACGTCCGCCCAGGTCTTTGACCGTCGCGCCGAGCGACGAGCCGACGAGCGGCTTGGATGCGGCCACCGCTTGCGCCGCTAAGCGCGCGATCGAAGGCGCGGCCTTCGTATCGAAGCCGCTCGCCGGCGCGCGATACCAGAGTTCGATTGCGGCGACCGGCGCGCCGGCCGAGGGATTGACGATGACCGTTCCGCCCGAGGGCATGCGCGCGACCGTAACGTGTGGCCCGAGATTCGGCAGATCGCCGGTAGCTGCGCTGACGGGTACGGCCGCGACGGCGAGTAGCGCGGCGAGTGTGAGAACGCCCGCTCGCGGCACGCCCGAAACTCCTAGGCCGGTTCCGGCGAAATATTGGGCGGCAGGCGCTGCGGCTTCTCGCTGCGCTGCGTCTCGGGTTCGGCCGGCGCCGGCGCTGCCTTGGGCGCATCGGGGACTCCAGCGCGCTGCGAGAACGGCAGACCGTTGAGGATCGCGAGCACCTCGTCGGCTTCGACGGTCTCGTTCTCGAGCAACGACGCCACCATGCGCTCGACCTTGGGCCAGTTGTCGATGAGGATCTGCTTCGCTTCGGTGTAGCAACCGTCGATGATCGTGCGCACTTCGGTATCGATCTTCGAGGCGATCTCCTCCGAATAGTTGCGTTCTTCGCCGATATCGCGCCCGAGGAAGACCTGGTGGGTGCCGCGTCCGTACTGAATCGGCCCGAGTTTATCGGACATGCCGTACTGCGTCACCATGCGGCGCGCCAGTTCGGTCGCTTTCTGGAAATCGTTCGAGGCGCCGGTCGTGACGTCGCTGAACTTGATCTCCTCGGCGATACGTCCGGCCAAGCCCATCGTGATATCGGAGAGCAGTTCATTTTTCGTGCGCGAATGCCGGTCTTCATCGGGCAGCGACCAGGTGATGCCGAGCGCCATGCCGCGCGGGATGATCGTCACCTTGTGCACCGGGTCGCCGTAGGGCAGTGAGCCGCCGACGATCGCATGGCCTGACTCGTGATAGGCGGTGACTTCTTTTTCTTTTTGCGACATCACGAGCGACTTGCGTTCGGGGCCCGCGACGACGCGATCGATCGCTTCCTCGCAATCGCTCATATCGATGATCGACTTGTTCCGGCGCGCGGCCAGCAGCGCGGCCTCGTTGAGTAGATTTTCTAAATCCGCGCCGGAGAAGCCGGGCGTGCGCTTGGCCAAGGTTTCGAGCGAAATCTCTTTCGAAAGCGGCTTATTCTTGGCATGCACCATCAAAATCGCCTGACGGCCGCGCACGTCGGCGCGGTCGACGACGATCTGACGGTCGAAACGTCCCGGACGCAAGAGCGCCGGATCGAGCACGTCGGGGCGATTGGTCGCCGCGATCAAGATGACGCCGGTATTCTGGTCGAAGCCGTCCATCTCGACCAGCAATTGATTGAGGGTCTGTTCGCGCTCGTCGTGTCCGCCGCCGAGCCCTGCGCCACGCTGGCGGCCGACCGCATCGATCTCATCGATGAAGACGATACAAGGCGCGCTCTTCTTGGCTTGCTCGAACAGATCGCGAACGCGCGAGGCGCCGACGCCGACNNACGAAGTCCGAGCCCGAGATCGAAAAGAACGGAACGCCGGCTTCGCCCGCGATCGCGCGCGCCAGCAGCGTCTTACCGGAACCCGGCGGACCGAGCAACAGCACGCCCTTGGGAATGCGCGCGCCCAGCGCCTGAAACTTCTTCGGGAACTTGAGGAACTCGACGACCTCGCCCAGCTCTTCCTTCGCTTCTTCGACCCCGGCGACGTCGTTGAACGTGACCTTGGGCCGGTTCTCGCTCTGCAGTTTGGCGCGCGAGCGGCCGAACGAAAGCGCTTGGCTTCCTCCACTCTGCGCTTGGCGGAAAATGACGAGCAGCAAAGCGCCAAACAGGATGAATGGAACGAACGTCCAGACCAGCTGCCAGATCGGCGGCGTCGTTTGATTCTCGACGGTGACGTTGACGTTGTGCTTGCGCAGCGTGGGCACCAGATCGCGATCGGCATCGAGGATCGTGGTCGTGAACTTTTCCGCGGCCGGCTTCTTGTACTCGCCCGAAACGTCGCGTCCCGAGATCGTCACCTTGGCAACGTTCTCTTTGTCGACCGCGGTGTAGAAATCGGTCAACGACAACTTCTGCGGCGCCGACTGCTGAAGCAGCGTCTTATCGACGAGGAAGATGATCGTAATGAAGACCAGGACGGCGATAACGATTGGTTTGGCGAGCTTGCCCAACGGTAGAGTTCCTTACTCCCTCGGGGCCGTCCGGGACGGCCTCCGGAGATACGATTCCCCTATCCTTCGAAGACCCACGGTTCGAGTCTCGCGAGATAGGGGAGATTTCTGTATTTTTCTTGGTAGTCCAACCCGTAACCTACGATAAAGGTGTCGGGGCAGGTCAGTCCCAGGTAATCGACCTTCACGTCGACGCGGCGCCGATAGGGTTTGTCGAGCAAAACGCACGAGCGCAACGAGGCCGGATGGCGGCGGCCGATCAGGTCTTGCAAGTACGACAGCGTCAGGCCGTTATCGATGATATCCTCGACAATGAGCACATGTTTACCCTCGGCTCCTTCGCTCATGTCCTTGAGTAAACGCACTTCACCGCTCGATCGGTCCGAGTTGCCGTAACTGGTCACGGCGAGGAAGTCGATGCTGATATCGAGCGAATCCGGGAGCGCCCGGGCGAGATCGGCCGTAAAGAATAACGCTCCCTTCAACACGCCGACGAGCAGGACGGGTTCGCTTGCGTAATCGCGGGCGATCACCTCAGCGAGCCGAACGGTGGCCGCCGCGATCTCCTCGGCCGTAAAGACGATCGCCGCGATGCCCTTCGGCGTGACGGTGTTCACGGCGAACTCCGGATGGTCACTTCGACTCCTTCGCGCACGAAATGCCGCCCTGGACGCCCGCTTTCGAGGGCCCGGGCGACGGCGTCCAGCCGCTCGTACGTCATCTCCCGCGAGTGCCCCGTCGCGACCGCCAGCTCCTCGCGTAGCCGCCGGCGCAGACCGGCCCGCTCGCTTCCGCTGCGCTCTTCGCGTGCGATTGCCGCGCAGCGGGCCACGGCGGCGTCGAGCCCGGGGAAGATGCCGCGCAGCTCGGCGAGCGCGCTCCGCAGGGCATTACGGCGGTAGGCCTGGTTGTCGTTGCTGGGGTCGAGCGCGTACGGCAGATGGCGCTCGGCACAGTAGCCGAGGAGCACGGCCCGGGGGACGCCGAGCAGCGGACGGACGAGCCAGACACCGGCAGCCAAGCGCCGTTGCAGCGGCATCCCGGCCAAACCGGCCGGGCTCGTGCCGCGAAAGAGTGCCAGCAGGACCGTCTCACTCTGGTCCTCCGCATGGTGCGCGGTGAAGACACGCGTCGCCCCGGCCTCGCGCGCGATGCCGGTGAGCTGCGCGTAGCGCGCGCTGCGCAGGGTTGCCTCGGAACGCGAACCAGGCGCGAGCGCTCGAATCACCGCGCGCGTTTCGAGCGCGGAGCCCAGCGCCAAGACGACGCCTTCGTCGCGACCGGCCGAGGGCCGGACCCCATGATTGACGTGCCCCAGCACGACGCGCGCGCCGCACTCCGCGGCGTGCCGCGTCAAGAGTGCCGCCAGCGCCGCCGAATCCGGGCCGCCCGAAACCGCCGCCACGAGCGTCTCGCCGGCTTGGGCGGCTACGTTCTCGGCGAGCATCGCCTCCAGCGCGCGCTCCGGCTTCGCGCCGCGCATCAGTGCCGGCGGATCTCGCGCGCCATCTCGCGGATGGCCTCGCGTTCTTTGGTGACGCGGCGTTTATCCCAGAGTTTCTTGCCGCGCGCCAGCGCCAAGTCGATCTTGACGCGTCCGCGCTTGAAATACAGGCGCGTCGGCACGACCGTGTAGCCCTTCTCCGCCGATCCTTTGGCCAGCCGCTCGATCTCGCGCTTGTGCAAGAGCAGTTTGCGCGGCCGGTTCGGTTCGTGGTTCGAAAAGCTGCCTTCCTTATACGGGGGGATGTGCATGCCGAGCAGCCACAGTTCGCCATCGCGCACGCGTGCGTACGCTTCGTTGATGCTGATTTGGCCGGTGCGAACGCTCTTGATCTCGGTCCCGGTCAGGACGACGCCGGCCTCGAAGCGCTCGAGAAATTCGTACTCGAAGCGCGCGCGCCGGTTATCGACGTTTGGTTCGGGCGCACCGGGCTTTTTCGGAGCTCCGTTCTTGCTAGCCGCCATCAAGATCTCCGAGCCGGCGTCCGGGCTCGAGCTGCGCTTTCGCGATGAAGCTGCCCTCGCCGCCGGCGAGTTCCGTGCCGGATTCGTTCTCGATCTGCGCCTGAATATTCAAAACGTTGCGGCGCTGCCAGCGCACCGCGCCGCGTACGACGATCGGTTCGCCGATCGGCACGGGTTTGCGAAAGCGCAACTTAAGGTCGGCGGTCATGCCCTTGTAGCCGCGCGCGCCCGCAGCGTATGCCATCGCTTCGTCGAGCAGCATCGCGACGATGCCACCGTGCGCGATGCCGCGCCAACCCTGATAGGGCTGGGCCAAGGTTAAGCGGCTCTCGACCGAACCGTCGGGCAACTCGTCGAAACGCATCTTGATGCCGATCGTCGAGTTCTTCCCGCACGCGAAACAATGCCCGTCATCGATCGGCGCTCCCGCCCGATCACTCATCAGGGATGGCCGGTGGGGCTCGGAGAGGCGTAGTCGCCGTTCTTTAGTTTAGCGAGCAATGTTTTCGCGTAGATGCTGTCGGCGTCGGCGGCGATAGCGTCGTCGAGCGCTTTTTTCGCTTCTTTGAGCTTACGTTGTTCGATGTAGATGCGCGCGATCAAGGTGTAGCCGTGCATGCCCGCTTCGCCGACGTGGCCGGTATCCAACTCGATGCCGCGCTTCAGATAGCCGATGGCGGCGTCGGGCTGTTTGAGATCGTGCATCAGCGAACCGAGATGAAACTCGATATCGGCGTAGCCCGGCACGAGGTTCGGGACGTCGATCGCGTACGACATCCCGCGCTGCGGATCGCGCAGGTCGGTCTGATAGATCTGGGCCAAATATTCGCGCGCCAGCACGTTGTTCGGATCGGTCTTCAGGGCGACCAGCATCTCGGTCTTGGCGCGATTGGCGGAACGTTCGTTGAAACGCAAGATCCCCAAGC
This sequence comes from Candidatus Erabacter solicola, assembly GCA_003136895.1. GTDB lineage: Bacteria > Vulcanimicrobiota > Vulcanimicrobiia > Vulcanimicrobiales > Vulcanimicrobiaceae > Erabacter > Erabacter solicola. The sequence goes on from PLDY01000062.1 coordinate 37,478, forward strand.
CGACGTGACCCGCGGCGCCGTCGGGATTCAACGCAACCGCCGCGTTCAGTTCCTCGCGCGCATCGGTCGTGCGATCGCGCGCCGAAAACATGTACGTGAAGCCGAGCCGCACGTGATTGACGTAGTTCTTGGGCGCGCCCGAGGTCGCGTCTTCCTCGAGATTGGTCACGACGTCCAACTCGCCTTGCTGCTGCACGGCGGCGGCGTTGAGAAACGAAATCGCCAGCGTGTTATCGGGGACGACCTTCAGCGCGTTTTCGAAATCGGCTTCGGCCGCCTTGAAATCACGCGCGTAAAAATGCTTGAGGCCAAGACTGAGCGGCGTCGTAAAGCGCACGTCGGCGTAGTCGTTGCGCTCCTTACCGGCGGCCGTCAGTGGCGAAGCTGACGCCTTGGGCGCGGGCGTAGCCGAATGCGCCGGCAGCGCGAGTCCGAGCGATGCGGACGCCAGGAACAAGGCGAGCAGGCGCGCCGGCTGGATCTTCATGCCGCCTCTATTGGCGATGCGTCCCAAATTTATCTGCCGGCCGTCAAACGCGCGGCGAGGGCCTCGGGCAGGTGCGCCTCGCCGATCTTCTCTTGGACCAGCGCGATCGGGTAGGGCACGCGCTCCCAGACGATCGTTCGGGCCTCGGGGTCGTAGAACGCAAAGCTGGCATCGGGGTTAAGGTCGCGCGGCTGCCCCACGCTGCCGACGTTGATGACGTAGCGTTTGCCGGATTCGAGAGCGAGTTTGCCGCCCTGCTGCAGATGGCGGTGCGTGATCTCGCCATCGGACTCGAGCGCGTAGTATTCGGCGATATGGCTGTGTCCAACGAAGATCAGCGGAGCATCGGTTGCATGGAACGCTAGCGCGGCCGCGGTCTTGTCGAGAATGTACGAAAAGTAGTTCACGGGCGCGCCGTGTACGAGCAGATACTCGGGCATGCGCAGCTCGTAGGCAAGGCCGTCGAGCCAGGCCACATTCTCCTTCGTCAGCACGCGCTGCGTGAAGGCCATCGCCTCGCGCGCGAGCGGATTGAAGTACGCGAGCCCGTGACTATCGACCGCGGCCACATCGTGATTTCCGAGAATGCACGACGTCGCTCGCGCGCGGATCAGTTCGATGCACTCGTTGGGGTTCGGTCCGTACCCGACCACGTCGCCGAGACAGAGCAAACCGTCGTCGGGCGCAACCCGGCCGAGAACCTCGTTCAGCGCTTCGAGGTTACTGTGAATGTCGGAGACGATGGCGTATCTCACGGAAGCGCGGGGTTCGCGTCCAGCGTCGCTAGCGCCTCGGTAAAGCGCGTCGCGAAGAGCGATCGCTCCTCCACGCAGCCGACGGTCACGCGAATGCAACGGTCGATCGGCGCGGCGCTCGCCTTGCGCACGAAGACCGCGTTCTTCAGCAACGTCGCGACCATCGCTTCGGCCCGCTCGCGTGTGCCGAGATCGATACAGACGAAGTTCGCAAACGAGGGCAAGGTCGCGAGGCCGAGCCGTTTCGCCAAGCTCGCGTAATCAGCTCGACCGCGCGCCACTTCATCGATGACGCCGGCGATGAAGACGCCCTCGTCAAGCGCCGCCAGCGCGCCGATCTGCGCGGTCCGGTTGACGTTGTATTGCAGCCGAATCTTATTGAAGGTCGCGGCCGTCTCACGCGAGGCGAGCGCGTAGCCGATGCGGGCGCCGGCCAAACCGTAGGCCTTCGAAAACGTCCGCATGCGGATCACGCGCGGATCGATGAAATCGGGCAGCAGCTCGTTCGGCGCGACGAAGTCGGCATACGCTTCGTCGAGCACCAGTAACGTTTCGCCGGGCAACGCGTCGAGCAGCTTCCTAAGGTCGGCAACCGGCAGAAAGCCGCCACTCGGGTTATCGGGATTGGCGAGATAGATGAGGCGCGCGTGGGTCGTGCGCGCGCGCTCGAGCAATGCGTCGAGCTGCACCGCACCACCGCGCGCGTAGGGCACGCTCGCGAAGCGGCCGCCGTATCCGTGAATATGATAGACCACGGTCGGATAAGTGCCGAGCGTCGCGACCGCGACTTCGCCCGGCGCAACATAGGCGCGAATTGCGAGCCCGAGCAGATCGTCGATACCTGCACCGACCACGATGTTCTCGTTCGAGCATCCGTGCCGGAGTGCGAGCGCATCACGCAGATCGGCCGATTCAGGATCGCCGTACCAGGCGGTACGCGGCAGTTCGGCGCGCATCGCCTCAAGCGCACGCGGCGGCGGCCCGAAGGCGCTTTCGTTGGCGCCGAGCCGCAAGAGCGTCGCGTGACCCGCGAGGCGGCCGAGTTCCTCGGGCGCGACGAACGGGCGCGAGAGCGGCAGCGCCGCGATGTTGGGAACCGGTTGCGGCGGCTTCATCGGGCCTGTTCGATCGGCGCGCCGCCGCCGGAGAACGGATGGAGCTGCACCGTCTCGCCCGCTTCGATGCGCGAGTGCGTTTCAGTCATCGTCACGTAACCCGCGGCGCGCGCGAGCAGACTGACGAGCGCGGAACGCAACCGCAGTGGTTCTGCAATCAGTTGGCCGCTCTGCATCGAAAGCCGCGCCGGAACGTACCACGTCCAGCCTTCGCGACCCACAAACGGCCGTGCGGCCGTGGCCTCGATCGTCGCGTGCCGGACGCTCGTTTCACCGGTGCACGCCGTAACGATCGGACGCGCGACCGCTTCGAGGATCATCAGTGCCGAGGCCGGATTGCCAGGCAAGCCGAGAATCGGTTTACCGTCGATCGCGGCGAAGAGTGTAGGTTTGCCGGGCTTCACGCGAATGCCGTGAACGATCGGGCCGGGCGCACCGAGTTCTGCGACCACGCGCGGCGTGAGGTCGTGCTCGCCGACCGACGAGCCGCCGGTCAGAACGACGCCGTCGCACTCCGCGAGCGCCTGCGCCAGCGCGCGACGCAACGCATCGGGATCGTCGATCGCGCGCGGCAAATGGATCGCGTCGGCGCCCATCGCGCGCAGCGACGCGGCGATCGCGTAGCGGTTCGAATCGCGAACTTGTCCGATTTGCAGCGGCCCATCGACTTCGACGAGTTCGTCGCCGGTTGAGATCACGCCGAAGCGCGGACGTGCGAAAACTGCAACGGTCGCGTAGCCCAGGGTGGCCAGTAGACCGAGTTCGGGCGCGCCCAATCGTCGCCCGCGTTGCAGCGCGCATTCGCCGGCGCGCATATCGGACGCACGCGGAATGAGATTTTCCCCGGTCTCGACGCTCGCACGAAGAAGGATGGTTCCGTCGCGTTCGTCCACATCTTCCAGCGGAACGACCGCGTCGGCGCCTTCGGGAAGCGCGCCGCCGGTCGGAATGCGCAACGTCTGGGCGGGGCCGATCGCGCGCGGCGGCGCCTGACCCATGCGAATCTCGCCCACGATCGAGCGCCGTTCGCCACCGGAAGCGAGAATCGCGAAGCCGTCCATCGTCGAACGCACATGTGTCGGATGATCTTCGCGGGCGATGGCATCGCTTGCGAGGATGCGACCCGCGGCCGCATCGAGTGAGACACTTTCGGTCTTGGGCGGCGCGAGTTGGGCGCGGGCGAAGAACGCTATGACGGCCTGCTCGGGCGCGAGCAGCTCGTCGCTGGCGAATCCGCGTACGTCGTGCGGATTCGGTGGTAGGACCGCGCTGGAATCTCGCATAATGGCGTCGGTGGTTTCTCCTTCCACCGCACCGGCGCCCCTCGGGGCGCTTTCTATTAGGAACCGATGCTCGATCTGATGCTGTTGCGTCGCGATCCGGAGCGCGTACGTCGCGCCGCGGCGCGGCGGGCTACCGGAGCTGCGTTCGTCGACGAGGTGCTCGCAATCGATGCGAAGCTTCGCGCCGCGCGCACCGGCGCCGAGCAATTGAAAGCCGAAAAGAACGGTCTGACCGCACAGGTCTCGAAGGCGGCGGACCGTAGCGCTGAAGCGCAGCGTTTGCGTCCGGAGATCGCCGCGCTCGACGCGCGTATCGCCGAAGCCGGCAAAACGATTCCCGAACTCGAGCGTGCGATCGACGCGATTCTCGCCGATGTCCCGAATCTGCTCGACGAGTCGGTCCCCGAGGGCGCCGGCGAGGCCGACAACGTTCTCGTGCGCGAATCCGGCGCGCCGCCGCAACTGAGTTTCGCAGCCAAGTCGCATTGGGAGCTTGGCGAGGCGCTCGGCATCATCGACTTCGGACGCGCCGCAAAACTCTCGGGCAGCCGCTTCGCGCTCTTGCGCGGCAAAGGCGCGCAACTCTCGCGCGGCCTGATCAACTTCTTCTTAGCGCGCGCCGCCGCGCGGGGATACACCGAGATCGCGCCGCCGTTCCTGGTGAAACGTGAGACGATGTGGGCGACGGGTCAGCTGACCAAGTTTGCCGACGCGATGTTTCTCGACCCGGATGCGGACCTGTTCATGATCCCTACGTCCGAGGTTCCGCTGACGGCGCTGCATCGCGACGAGATATTGAGCGCGGATCAACTTCCGATGCAGTATACTGCGTATTCACCGTGCTTCCGTAAGGAAGCCGGCGCGGCCGGTAAAGATACGCGCGGCATGATCCGTCTGCACCAGTTTGAGAAAGTCGAGTTGGTGTGGTTGACCGAGCCCGAGAAATCGTTTGAAGCGCTCGAGCGTTTGACCGGCGATGCCGAGGCGCTCTTGGCCGAACTCGCTTTGCCGCATCGCGTGCTCGCGCTGTGTAGCGCCGATGTCGGTTTCAACGCCGCCAAGACCTACGATCTCGAGGTCTGGCTGCCGGGACAAAACGCGTACCGCGAGATCAGCTCGTGCTCGAACTGCACCGATTTCCAAGCGCGACGCTCGCAGATCCACTTCCGCCGCGACGCGAAGGCCAAGGTCGAGCCGGTGCATACCCTCAACGGTTCGGGCCTCGCGATCGGGCGGACGCTGGCCGCGATTCTTGAGAACTATCAACAGGCCGACGGCAGCGTGCGCATCCCGCCGGCGCTCGTTCCGTTCGTCGGCTTCGAATCGATCGGCTAGCCCGCTAGACGGGTGCGATCGCGTTGAGCGCGATGCGTCGAACTCCGGGAACCTTGGCCGCCGCGAGCACGTCCTGGCGGAATTGGCTCTGATCGGCGACTTGAAGGTTGAGCAGCCACGTTGCGACGCGCGCGTCGCCTTGCGTCTCAACGGTGAACGTTTCGGTGCGATGGACCTCTCCGCACGACCGCGCGAGAAGCGTCACGATCTGTTCGGAGGAAATCGCGTCCGGCTCGAACGTCACCCACGCTTCCACGGCGTCCTTGGCCGGAAACAGCTTATCGAGCCGCCGGTCGCTAAACGAAAGCGCGATGAAGACGAGCACCGTCAGCGCGATGGCGAGCACGTAGGCCAGCGGCGTTCCGACACCGAGCGCCAAACCGATGGCCGCGACGGCCCAGATCGATGCGGCGGTCGTAAGCCCGTGCGCGTTGAGCCCCTCGCGCACGATCGCGCCAGCGCCGAGAAAGCCGATGCCCGTGATGACGCCGGCGGCGATGCGATCGTCGCCGGAAAAGAGCGAGATCTCCATGAACGCGCACGATCCGAGCGCCACCAGCATGTGGGTGCGAAAGCCGGCCGGCTTGTGCGTGGCCTGGCGTTGCGCGCCGATGATGCCGCCGAGAACGCCGGCGGCGACCAAGTTTCCCAGAATGAGGTAGTAGGGCGTGGTCATTGCGTACTTAAAGTAGAGGCGCCGGGCACCCGCATCCTGCGAGGCCCGCCGTCTTGGCGACAAGGCGCCGAATCGAATCATCGATCGGCAAGCGTTCGATGCCGGCGAGCGGTATCCACGCAACTTCGTGCGACTCTTCGCTGACGTGCAGTTCGTCCTGGGGATCGGCGAAGAACGCGAACCGCACGTCGTAGTGAAAGTGCGCCGCCTCGGCGCCGCGCGAGGGTATCTCGTGAACGTCGACGTCGTAGATCTGATCGCCCGCCGGCACGATCGCGCGCACGCCCGATTCTTCGGTCGCTTCGCGCAGTGCGACGCGGCGGATATCGCCGTCGCCGTCGGCATGGCCGCCGAGCTGGAGCCACTTATCGAGTTTACGGTGATGCGTTAGCAGGACGCGCTCCAGCTCGCGATTCACAACCCAGGCCGATCCGGTCACGTGACCTACTGCTAGCGTGCGCTCGAAGCACGTCGCGTACTCCGCGACGAACGCACGAAGCCGTTCGAGCATTTCGATTTCGCGCGCATCATACGCTTGATACGCTGAGAGTTCGGCAAGCAAACGCTTGCGGTCGGCAGCGACCTCGTGGCCGGCCGCTATGTCGCTCTTCCCAGAGACCACGACGTCGCTTCCGCGACGGCACCGCGGCTCGCTCCTGCGATAAAGCAGAGCGCGACAATGCTCGCGAGCAGAACGCCTCCCGAAAACCAGAACGGTTGCGCCACCTTCCCTGCGTCATCGGGAAGTGACGTTCCGAGTACTGCCACAATCCACATCAGGCTGCCAAGTATCATGACGACCCATTCGGCCCAAAAGAATTTCGTCGGCCGTGCGTCGAGACCCGAGAGTGCGAGTTGGGCGTTCATCACGACGACCTGAGCGATCGCAATCGGCACGAAGCTCAGGAGACATACGAACCAGTACGGATCCGGCAGCCTCCAGAGCGCTCCGATCAGGAAGTAGCAGATCCCGAGCCAAGGGAGAAGCCACGAAGCCTGCGGCAGATTCGCGCGCGTTGCTACAGCGCGAATCAAGAGCCCGATTTCGTATAGCAAGAACAGGTTGTAGAACGGGACGATCAGGCCGATCGCTTTCCAGCGAGGTTGATCTTGTTTCTCCAGCGTTGCCGAGCACCAACGCCGGACGTAATACGCCCACACGAAGATATACAACCCGCCGGTTGCAAACATCAGCAACGCGACCTGAAACGCCGACCGGCGACAGAGAATCGCCGGCGGCATCGAATGCGTCAGCATGCCCACATCCTCTTGCTGACGCCCCACGACGGAATCCTCCAGCCTGGTAGGAGACCGGCTGCCTTTAACGGGAAGGCGCTTGAAGTACAATGCGCGCTCGGCTTTCGATACTCTTTAGCTTCGGCGGAACGCTCGACAGGCGCTCATACCTATTTATTGCGATCGGCGGCGTGCTCCTCAAGCACATCATGGATCTCACGATCGCCAACGTCGTCTTCCATCACTCGTGGACGCCGCTAAATTATCTCGTTCCACTTGGCATCCCGATCCCCGTGGTGGGTATGTCGCAAGCGGATCTTGTCTTCGTCGGTACGATGGCTGCCGCTTCGCTGCCCTTCGCATGGGTCGGCCTTGCGATCACGGTCAAGCGGTTCCGTGCGATCGGCTGGCCGCTGTGGCTCGTCGTGCTCTTCTTTGTGCCGATCGCGAATATCGCGTCGTTTGCGATCGCGGCGGCTTGGCCCGAACATGAGACTACCCCTGCGGAACCGCCGTTGAATTCATGGCTCGCGCGTTTGGTGCCCGTCGACATTCTCGGCGCAGCGATTCTTGCACTTATTGTAACCGCCGTGCTGGGTTCTGCGGGTGTTGCGCTCGGCACGAAAATCCTCGGCTCGTACGGCTGGGGACTCTTCGCCGCGATTCCTTTTGCTCAAGGCGCTCTCTGCGCGATCATTTACAACGTTCACGGACGACGTTCGCTTGCGGAGAGTTTCGGCGTAGCCTGCATTTCGATTGTGGTTACTGGGCTGGCGCTACTCGCTCTGGCCCTCGAAGGTGGTCTATGCATCATCTATGCAACACCGCTTGCAGTTGGATTCGCTATGATCGGAGCGATGCTCGGTCACGCGATCGTCCACTGCGGACGCGGTGGCAACGCGCCCGCGACCGTGCTCGTACTCGTCTTGCTGGCGCCGGCGATCATGGGCGCCGAGTGGGCCGTGCCTCGCACTACGCCAATCTACGTCGTCGAGTCTTCCATCGACATCGAGGCGCCGCCGGCCGTAGTGTGGAAACATGTGATACGTTTCCCCGACCTTCCGCCGCCGACGGAATTGCCGTTCGTTCTTGGGGTAGCGTATCCGGAACGCGCTCACATCATCAGCTCGGGCGTTGGCGCGATACGCTACTGCGAGTTTTCCACCGGAAGCTTCGTCGAGCCGATCACCACTTGGGAGGTGGGGCGTAAGCTGGCATTCGATGTCACGTCCAACCCCGAACCGATGCGCGAATGGTCGCCATACGGTCACATCGAGACGCCGCACCTTCACGACTACATGCACTCTCAGCGCGGCGAGTTTTTGCTGGTGGCTCTACCCAACGGCCGCACGCGCCTCGTGGGAACGACCTGGTATCAGCACCATCTCTGGCCATCGGGGTACTGGGCTCTCTGGTCGAACGCGATCGTCCACGAAATTCACATGCGCGTTCTACGGCATATCAAGACGGTCTCAGAGTCGGCGACGCCGAGATTTGCCACAATGCGAGGAAACCGTTTATTGCGCAGAATCTGAGTTAAAACGCTGCCCACACGGGGTAAACACCAGCATCGGAGACGCGCTCTAAGGGGAATCCATGAATTCGCATTCAGCGGCAATCCTGGTCGGATTTTTGCTATGCGCCGGCGCGATCCTGATCGCGATGTGCTTGATAGCTAGCACCACCCACGATACGACGGAGCCGCAGTCGGTAGTCCAGCCGAAGGGATATCGTCTCCGCAGAGGGTGGCTCTGGGCTCTCGCCGCGGTCGCGATCGTCGCATTCGGAATCTCGCTAGCGGGCTTTCCGTACGGCAAGCCGGCGGAGGCGGACGGACCGCACTTCAAGGTTTTTGCATACCAGTACGGATTCCAAATGCCGCCCAGGATACCGGTGAACACGGCCGTCGTCTTCGACGTCACATCGCGCGACGTCAACCATGGATTCGGCATCTACGATCCTACGAATCATCTCATGTCCCAGGTACAAGCAATGCCCGGCTACGTCAACCATCTCGCGGTGACGTTCACAGCAAAAGGACATTACACCGTTCGCTGCCTTGAATATTGCGGTATCGCGCATGCGGCGATGCAGGAAGGTTTCGACGTGCAATGACGGATGCAACGACAGCTTTTCCGGATCGTCGCGCGCGCAACGTCATGTGGGCGTATATCACGACGGGCATTGCCATCTTCGGCCTGATGGTTCTAGTCGGCCTGGGAATGCGCGCCGAGCAAGCTCAGTGGTTGAACTATGGTCCTGGATTGTTCTATTCGCTCATGACCCTGCATGGTGCGGGAATGATTACGTCCATGGTCCTGTGCGGCATGGGCGGACTGTGGTATCTCATGAATCGCGAGCGAGCGATGGATCCGGGAATCGCCTGGACCGCATACGCGTTCATGACGATAGGCGTCGTCTGCGTTATCGCTAGCGTGTGGCCGGGTGGATTCGGGGCGAGTTGGACGTTTCTGTACCCGCTGCCCTTCGTTGGTGCGACTTGGCCGAGTTGGGCGACCGGCGCATTCCTGATAGGCCTGGCTCTCATCATGTTCGGATGGACCGTGTGGTGCACGCAACTTCTCGGTTGCGTTCTCCGGGCATACGGCGGTTTGCGCGGTGCGACCGGGTGGGATCTCGTCTTTCATCACGCGCGGTTCGAAGCATCGGGAAAGGCCGAACCGCCGCCGTACGCGTTCGCGGCGCTCGTCACCGCCGTTGACGGCCTCCTCGCCGCCGCCGGCGGGATGCTAGTCGGCATCGCACTTATCGTGCACTGGCTCTATCCAGGAGTGGCGATCGATCCGTTGTGGGCGAAGAACCTCACATATTTTTTCGGCCACACCTTCGCCAACCTGACGATCTACATGGCTATCGGTCTGGTGTATTACGCGCTGCCGAAATACGCGGATCGCGAATGGCACACTTCCGCCGTGCTGGCCGTGGCCTGGTGGGGAACGCTTCTGTTCGTCGCCATCGCGTACTTTCATCATCTCTATATGGACTTCGCGCAGCCGCAAGCGGTGCAATATGTCGGTGAGGTGGCATCGTATCTGGCCGCGTTCCCGCCTGCCGTCGTGACGATCTTCGGCGGCGCGCTGTTGGTCTACCGTTCCCGCCTGCGTTGGACGATGGGATCCATGTTCATGTACGCCGGACTGATCGGGTGGCTGATCGGCGGAATCGGAGCGCTCATCGATGCGACCGTTCCAATCAACGTATCGCTGCACAACACCCTCTGGGTGCCCGCGCACTTCCACACGTATCTCTTGGAGGGAGTCGCCCTTTTTATTCTTGGATGGGTTTTCTGGAATCTTGAAACGCACTCGGGCCTGACGTCCTCCTTGCGAACTCGCTGGCTGACCGGTGCCGGAATATTCGGCGGCGGCGGTATCCTTCTGCTCGGCTGGTACGTCGCGGGCGCGGATTCCGTACCGCGTCGCTATGCCGCCGAACCTGCGCCCGGACCCGACATCGCTGCATGGGCATCGATCGGGGCGGTCATTTTGGTCATCGGTTTGATCATCTGCTGCGTCGAGGCGATACGGTTAGCCAAGAGTCCGCGAACGGAGACGAACCCATGAAGAATGCCGTTCGAAACGTCATCTGCGGTACGTCGACGCTCGTAGCGGTCGTCTTGTCGTTCATGCCGGTCATAACGGGCGAGCGGGACATAGCGATTTCGGCGCATCATTTCGACCATGCGGTCCTCATGATGTTCGGAGCCATCGCGGGTCTGTCGCTGTATCGTTCGCGTAGCGGAGACTTCGAATCGCCGCGATGGATTTGGCCCGCTCTGCTCGGGCCGCTCGTAGCGATGATGTTGATGGCGCCAGGTCTTTACGCGATTGTCGATCGAGCGCCACTCCTTCATGCGTTCAACCATCTGCTGTTTGTCGTCATCGCCGGTCTCACGGCGTATGCGGGACAGCGATACGTGAGCGGAGTTGGCTGGGCCAGTGCGCTCATGCTTGAACTCATGGCCGTCGCGGCGGCGTTTGGGTATGGAGTCGCTCCGGCGGTCGCGTCCGCCCCCACGGCGGTACAAGCAACGTCCAGCGTAGCTCGGGGTCCGGCCGATCTCGTCCACGGCAGGCAAATCTTCGCTCAAAACTGCGCCGCGTGTCACGGCGCCGCCGGGCAGGGCGGCATGGGTCCGTCGCTCAGAAACGAGCACATTCGCAAGGGCGAAGTCGCAGCCGCCGCCTGGATCAAGAAGCCCGCACCCCCGATGCCCGCCTTGTATCCGGGCGTTCTGAACGAAAAAGACGTGCGTGACGTTGCAGCGTTCGTCGAATCATTGAAGTAACTCATGATCGCTTTTAGCGAAGCGCAACGAAAACTTCACGTGCCCGACGATCGTCGCATGGTCGTCATTCTATCGAGGCGCTACCTCGTATGGCTCGTCGTCATACTTGCCGTGCCGATCCTACTCGCTTGGTTGCAAATCCTGGCGTTCGGCACTCACCCCGGGCCGGCGCCGGTTGTGACTACCGGCGGCGGCGAGCCGCGTGGCTTTCCGGTGTGGATCCGCTGGACCCACTTCGCGAATCTGTTCTTTCTCTTTCTGCTGATGCGCAGTGGTTTATCGATCCTCATGGACCATCCGCGGCTTTACTGGAACGACGATTGCACGCCGGGAAGCGAATGGATTCGCTTTACGCCGATCGAGGTTCCAAAGGACCGCCTTTGGACCGCCCGGGACGACGCCCGGTATATCTCACCGCTCATCGCGCTGCCAGGTTACAAGCACACTCCCGGGATGGGCCGATCCTGGCACTTCATCACCGACTACGGTTTTCTTCTGGTCGGAGTTATCTATGTCGGGATGCTTTTCGTTAGCGGGCAATGGCCACGCCTTATTCCCACGTCGTGGACGATCGTTCCGGCCGCGTGGAACGTTCTCGTGCACTATGTGACCCTTCACTTTTCAGCCGATCTAGATGGCTACTACGCGTACAACGCGCTCCAGCAACTCGGGTATTTCGGCGTCGTCTTCATTATGGCGCCGCTCTCCATCTTGAGCGGAATCGCCATGTCGCCGGCCGTGGATAGCGCGTTCCCTTGGTATCCGCGGATATTCGGTGGGCGGCAGGCCGGCCGATCGATCCACTTTCTGCTTCTTTGCGGATACGTGGCCTTCACGATCGTGCACGTCAGTCTGGTGTTGTTGAGCGGTGCGCAACGTAACTTCAACCACATCGTACTGGGCACGGACGACACGCGCTCGCTCGGACTGATCCTCGGTTGCGTCGGTCTTACCGTCGTGGTTGCCTCGTGGGTCATTGCGCACGTTGTGGCATGGAGGTACCCGCGACTGATTCAGCACTTGCATAAGACGCTGCTCCTTCCGCTCGAACTTCGGATGAGCAAATCTGCCCGCTTCAATCCGGCCGAACGTTACACACGCGACGACGTTTCACCATACTTTTGGGCGAACGGCAAGATGCCGGACTCCGATGAATGGACGCATCTCGCCGAGGACAGCTTCCGTGGTTACCATCTGCGCGTCAGCGGGCTCGTCGAGAACCCCGTCGACTTGAGTCTCGATGAGATTCGGGCCCTCGGACACGACGAGCACGTGTCGTTGCATCACTGCATTCAGGGGTGGAGCGGGGTCGCGCAATGGGGAGGCATCTCGGTGGCGCGCCTGATCGAACTCGTCAAGCCGTTGCCGGCGGCGCGCGTCGTCGCCTTTTTCTCATTCGGCGAAGCAACGTTCGGCGGAGTCTATTACGATACGCAGCGGCTTGAGGATGTCGTCAAGCCCGAGTGCATTCTCGCGTACGAGATGAACGACGCTCCTCTTCCACCGGTGCACGGCGCACCGATACGATTGCGCGTTGAAAACCAACTCGGCTTCAAAATGGTGAAATGGATTCGCGAAATTCGCTTCATCGAGACGGAGAAAAACATCGGTGAAGGTCACGGCGGCGCGAACGAGGACCAAGAATACTTCGATCTATTACCGTATATCTAGTCAGGAGACACGCCATTGAAACTTGTAACCGCCATAGACGCCAACGTACTCGCAGACGCCACTCTGATCGCTGAATCCAACGAGTTCGCAATCTACGATGTCGGCAGCGATACCTACGCGCTCGTGCATCGTCACGCCGCCGTCGAGTGGCAAGCAATTACGATCTCAGGCGACGCCCTCTTCCGCGTGCTCGAAATATTGGCTCAGGCCACTCGCACGTTGTACCGCGATGTCGCATCCGATCTTTCAAAGCTGCAGCACCCGTAGTGAAGGTACCATTCACTCTCGGGCAGGTCGGCCATTTCGGCCTTGCGGTTCGCGATCCCAAGGCCAGTGCAAAATGGTTCGGGCGCGCGCTCGGACTCATCCATCAGTTTGACTTCAACAGAGGTGTCGCAGTCGGCAACGACCACGTCACGATTGCCTTGATGCTGGGTGAGCCGGCTCCGCATGTGTTGCAACACATGTCATTCCACCTTCCGGACATGAAGACGCTGCGGGCCGCCCTGGAGTTTTTGCGCCAACAGGGCGTCGAGCTCGAGGATCCCGGCGACGAGATCGGCCCCGAAGCACCTGGATCGCCGCACGTGGGGCCTGTGGTTTCGCGATCTCGACGGATATCGCTGGGAACTTTCCGTTCAGAACGCGGCGCAGTACGACGGCGACGGCAAGCGTACGAAGGAGAGAGTGGGATTCGAACCCACGGAACGCTATGAACGTTCTGCGGTTTTCAAGACCGCTGCATTAAACCGCTCTGCCATCTCTCCGCGCCCGGCTAGCGCTGATTCCATAGGGTTCGAGTCCGTGGAGATCGACGCGCCGACTGCCGTCATTGCCTTGCAGGTTGCATTTAGGTTGCATCTAGGGTCGTGCGCTGCTCTTCGAGCAGTTCGCGGTCTGTCTCCTTTGGATTAAAACGCTAGGCTCCGGTACAACATAGCACGCTTCCGGCAGTGTCCCTAAAATCGAACCGCGAAGAGCCACGAATGGCATCGTTCTTTTGCGAGGAGTGCGGTTACCGCCACAAGGGCCTACCAATGGCCTTCAGCGTTGATTTTCGTACCGCGCAGTATGACGCCGGCTCTGCGCGGTTCGAGCGCGATGGCGAGCTAGTTGAAGCAGGCGACGATCGCTTCATTCTCGCGAACGTGGAGCTACCGGTGCCTGGGGAAAACGAAAAATTCGTGTGGACATGCTGGATATCGCTCAGCCATGCTTCGTACGAGCGGATGCAGTCGCTGTGGGAGACGCCCGGCCGAGAGGATCAAGAGGCGGCCTTTGGTTGGCTGTATCCACCGCCAACCTACGAACCAAGCAGTCAGCCCTTGAAAGCGTATGTTCACACGCGTCCAATCGGGCTAAGGCCCTGGGCAGAACTCGAGCCAACGGAACACCCTCTAGCGGTCGAGCAGCGCGAAGGTATCAGTTACGGGCGAATCACGGCGATCTACCACTGGTTCGCGGCTCAAGAGACGCTGAAAGACTTCAAGAATTGAGTCCGACGAACTCCCCCGGATGAGATCGATGCAATGACGCTAATTTGTCCGCGCTGCTACGCCCTCTTTGGTTTGCAGCGAGGTTCCGCAAAACGGGCAAAACAAAACCGCTTGGTCATAGAATGCGGGGCCGTCTTCTGTCAGCATGTATCCAACGACGAGATAGAACACGCCGTTTTCTTTTTCAACGCGGAAAGTCGATTCGGGAACATCCGCCATTGCGGCTTTCAGGTCGACACAACATGTTCCGAACACGCCGGATCGGTTCGGCTGCAAGGCGCATGAGCCTCTCGGAGTGGCATCGGAAACTCGGGTACGCTCGTCGGATCGGCTGGGCCTCTTCAACGTGAAGAAGCCGCCCCTGACTCAACGCCGCATCGCACGGCCAGCGCCGACGAGTCTGCGTGCACGAGCGTCATGAATCCGTAGTTCTACGGATTCCGAAGATCGTATCATTGAGTACGCTTGGTGCATGCACAAGACGGCCCGTTCGATTTCTGCCTTCGTCCTCGGCACTGTTGGCATCGCAGGAGCGGCTGCACCACCGGCCACGAAGGCTACGCGCGCTTCTGTCAAATAATGACGCCGAGTCTGGCCGCCGGGGCGTCCTATCGCGCGGCGATGGCCAAGAATCTCGCGGATACTAAGATTATCCTCGCGTCCGACGCCAACTTGTCTCGTAGGGCGCCACGACTCCAGCGCTAAGCCCGAGATCATTCTGGGCTACGCCGGCTTGGCTTTCGCTATACTAACCGCTTGGATAT
>PLDY01000135.1 GCA_003136895.1 Candidatus Erabacter solicola
AAGACGCCGTTCAGATTACCATGAAGAACGGCCGCCCCGCGACCGAGGGCAAGTGCCCTGTCTGCGGGACGAAGATGTTCAAGATCGGCGCCGCTTAGGATAACGGGCTTGGGGGTTAGACCCCCCATATAAAATACCGTATACTGCGAGGAGGCCCCATATCTAGTGGGGCCGCTTCGTGGAGGCTCCGTCACACCCTGATCTGTCCGAGTTGCCGAAAGAGCGAGACCCGCGTGGTTGACTCGCGGGACGACGAGAGCGTCGTTCGCCGCCGGCGTGAGTGCCTGGCCTGCAAGGGCCGTTTCACGACCTACGAACGGATGGAAGCGCCGCGGCTTTACGCCGTCAAAAAGGACGGCCGCCGCGAGCTTTACAACCGGGAGAAGGTCGTCAGCGGCTTGCGCCGCGCATGCGAGAAGCGGCCGGTCTCCGANNTCGAACGCGAGCTGTTCTCGCGCGGGGAAAATGAAGTCCAGACCACGATGATCGGGGAGAAGCTGATGGAAGCGCTCAGGAAGCTCGACAAGGTCGCGTACATCCGCTTCGCGAGCGTCTACCGCTCGTTCGACGACATCGGCAGCTTCCAAGCGGAACTGGCCGAGCTTTCCAAGTGAAGACGACGCCGCTCCGCTTGCGCAAGGCACGACGCTGATCGTCGAGGTCAAGATTCTCGACGCGCGTGTTAACGAGTGGGGTCTGCCACGGTATCAGAGCGAGATGGCCGCGGCCGTCGATCTCTTCGCCTGTATCGATCGGGCGCTCGTCGTGCAACCCCAGGCCCCGGCGCAGCTCGTCTCTTCCGGGATCTCGGTGCATATCGGCGATCCGCAGATTGCGGGATTGATCGTTCCAAGGTCCGGTTTAGGCCACAGAAAAGGTCTGGTGATGGGCAATCTCGTCGGAGTTCTGGATGCCGACTATTCCGGACCGCTCATGATCAGCGTTTGGAATCGCAGCGGGCAAGGCTCCGAGGCGATCGTCATCAAACCGGGCGATCGCATCGCGCAACTGATCTTTCTCCCCGTCGTCCGGCCGCTGTTCCGAATCGTGAGCGAGTTCTCCAAAGATACCGCGCGTGGATCTGGGGGGTTTGGTTCTACAGGCCGCGCAACGAAAGACCCCAGCACGTGAACGTCTACATTGCCGGCGCCGGCGCCGTTGGAACGTATTTCGGCGATCTGTTGCGCGGCGACAGCGCCACGATTGCGTATGCGCCGCGGCGGCTCGATGATGTCTCGCCGGTCAGCGCGGATCTTGCGATCGTCGCCGTGAAGTCGTACGACACCGACGCGGCGATCCTGGCCCTGCAGCGCGCGCTCGGAGCCGACTCGCGCGCTACGATCCTGTGTCCGCAGAACGGCGTCGGCAACGAAGAGAAACTCGCCGCGGCGTTCGGCGCCGACGCGATCGTGTCGTGCGCGCTGACGGTTCCCGTCGATAAGTCTCGCGACGGCCAAGTCGCTGCATCCAATTCGGGCGGAATCGCGCTCGCACCGGTCGGCAGCGTCGCGCACAACTGGCTCGTGGCAGCCTTCGAGGCGGCGAACGTTCCGGTGAAGGTCGCCTCGGACTATCGCTCGATGAAATGGTCGAAGCTGACCTTGAACATCGTCGCCAACGCCTCGTGCGCGATTTTGAACCTATTGCCGGAACGTCTGGTGCACATGGAGAGCATGTTCGCGCTCGAAGTCCGCGCGCTGCGCGAGGCGGCGGCGGTGATGCGGGCGCTCGGCATCGAAGCGATGGATCTGCCGAGCTATCCGGTGCGGGCCTTGCAAGGCGTCGTCGTGCTGCCGACTCCGGTCGCCCGCTTAGTATTGACGAGCCGTATCAGCGGCGCGCGCGGCNNATGCCGCAACTCTGGGCCAAGTACCGCGAGCGGCCGCAGGCGCTCCTGGCCGAGGTCGAAGCCGAGCAGCGCCGCATGGCCGCGATCAAGGTGCGCGCATAATGCGGCACCCCGACGTTCCGGAGTCGCTCGATAGCTGGCATATCTTGCATCGCATGTTCCGTTTCGACCGTCGCGCGTTCGATGCGTTGCCGGGGAAGGGCCAAGAGAAACTCGTTCGCGAGGCTACGGCGTTCCTCGCGCCGCTGGCTGCCGATCCCGATGGCGACGTCTCGCTCGCGCAGATGCTCGGGCACAAATGCGACCTGATGCTGACGCACTACGCGAAGTCCTTCGACCGGCTGGGCGAAGTGCAGATCGGCTTCGATAAACTAAGACTGGCGGAATTTCTTGCGCCGCTCTCGTCGTACGTTTCCATTCTCGAACTCGGGCTCTACGAAGCGACGGCGCGCTTTCACATCGAGTTGAGCGAGCGAAATCTCAAGGCGCATTCGCAGGAGTGGAACGACGCCTTCGATGCGTTGCTCGAGAGAGCGGCGCAAGAGCCGCGCAATGCCGCCCGGCTATGGGCCAAGGTTCCGTCGCGCCGCTACGTCTGTTTCTATCCGATGGATAAGAAGCGGGGCGAGACCGTCAACTGGTATCGCCTCTCGTATGAAGCTCGCGCCCGGCTGATGCTCGATCACGGAAGGATCGGCCGCTCGTTCCACGGTCTGGTCACGCAGGTGATCTCGGGTTCGATCGGCTTCGACGATTGGGAGTGGGGCGTCGATCTCTACGCCGACGATCCGCTGGTCTTCAAAAAGCTGATCTATGAGATGCGCTTCGACGAAGCCAGCGCCGCGTACGCCTCGTTCGGCCAGTTCTACACCGGCATGCAATTCTCGCTGGCCGAGTTATCCGCGTTTCTCGACGGTGAGCGCATCCCGCAACTGCTGCCTCCCGAAGCGTAACGCGCGAGCTGGGACGCTGTTTTCGTTCAAGACAGGTCCAAGCCGCACCGTTAGGATGTGCGCATGAATCGTGACGCCAAAATCGCCTGGTGGGCTGCCGCCGCGACGCTGCTGTTTCATGCGCTCGCCAACCCGCACTACGGGTTTTTCCGCGACGAACTCTATTTCATCATTTGTGGACGGCATCCGGATTGGGGCTACGTCGATCAGCCGCCGGTCGTTCCGCTCTTGGCGGCCACGACGCAGGTGTTCGGGCAGTCGCTGTTTCTGTTGCGATTCGAAGCAGCGATCTTCGCGGCTGCCTCGGTCTTCGTCACGTGTCGTTTGGTGCAGCACTTCGGCGGGGGCGCGTTCGCGCAAATATTCGGCGCGCTTTGCGCCGGCCTTTCGCCCGTGCTCGTGGCGCTAGGAATGAAGGCCGGGACCGACATGCCCGGGCTGTGGCTCTGGCCGCTCGGCGTGCTGTGCATGGCGCGCGCGCTCGACGGCCGGCCGCGTTACTGGCTCGGCGCCGGCCTCGCCTTCGGCTTCGCTTTCGAAAGTAAGTACAGCATTCTGTTCTTGATCGTCGCGCTGATTGCCGGATTGCTGGCTGCCCGCGAGTGGCGCGCGTTCGCGACGCGATCGTTTTGGGCCGGCGCCGGCATCGGCGTGGCGATCGCCCTGCCGAACGCGCTATGGCAAGCGACGCATGGTTTTCCAATGGCAGAATTGCTTCGCAACGGACAGCAGGGCAAGAACGTCGTCCTCGGGCCGTTGCAGTACGCGCTGATGCAACTCGTCATCACCAATCCACTGCTCGCGCTAGTCTGGCTCGCCGGGCTCGTGTGGTTGCTGTTGCAGCCGCGTTTGCGATGGCTCGGCTATGCCTATGCCGCTCTGCTGGCCCTCATGATCGCGTTTCACGCCAAACACTATTACATGGCCGATATCTATCCGGTGCTCTTCGCGGCCGGCGCTGTGGCGATCGAGCGTTGGACGGCGCTGCGCGCAAAGCTTCGCCCGATCGCCATAGGGACAGCGGTGCTGGCAGGGCTCGTGCTGCTGCCGCTCGTGGAACCGATCCTTCCGATCGAGACGTTCATCGCCTACCGGCACGCGCTGCCGCTGCCGGACACGAGTACGGAAAACCAAGCGCGGCAACCGAAAGTGCAACAAGATTGGGCCGATATGTTCGGTTGGCCCGAGATGGTTGCGACGGTCGCGCGCGTGTACGATGCTCTCCCGCCCGCCGATCGCGCGAAGGCGGCAATCTTCGCCGGCAACTACGGTGAGGCGGCCGCCATCGATTTCTTCGGTGGGCGTTACGGGTTGCCGCCGGCGCTCAGCGGACACAACCAGTATTTCTTGTGGGGACCACGGGGATATGACGGCAGCGTCCTGATTCGTTTAGGCAGCAATGAAACCGACATGCGCGGCCGGTGCCGGTCGGTCGAGCGCGCGGCGACGTTCTCGCACCCGCTCGTGATGCCGTTCGAGAACGACCGGCCGATCTTCGTATGTCGCGGTCTGAAGACGCCGCTGCCGAAACTCTGGCCTCTAACGAAATTCTACTACTAGGGCGCTCCGGCTCATGTCAGCCTGCCCGGAACCCTCGCGGCAAGCGTTGCGCATCACAGTTTTGGGGTGAGGTGTGGATCACTAGCTGCGTTTCAACATAACGTCGCGGGTGCGGCGGCCCGAACACGTTGATAAGAATGAACGCTCACGTTATTGGCGCCAACGTCCTGCCGCTCGTCGAGGCCCAGTTTGGGTTCCTCGTGCACGAGCACGGCTTCACCTTGGCCCGCACCAGCGACATCCCGACCGGCGCCTGGTACAACGCGCCGCGTGGCGCCGTAGCCGTTAACTACGATCTGATGCGCGACGCAGCGCTCGACGTGACCCTCGAAGAGAAGGCAACCGGCGAGTCGCATCTCCTGACCGATGTGCTCGCGCTCACAGTCCCCGGCGTCCGGCGCCGCGTCGACGTGCGCGAACCCGAAGCGTTCTTGGCGGAGGCGGCCCGTATGCGCGGCCTGCTCGCCGAGCATTGCGAAGACTTTTTGCGCGGCGATGTGGCCGCATTCCGGGCTCGGCATCGCGAGGCGCTGATCGTCAAGCATTGCCGGCGCGTGGCGATGGAAGAGTTTCACCGCGGCGATCTGCGCCGCGCCGCCCAGCTCCTCTCGGCTCTGCGCGACTACTGGACCGAATCCGATCGCGAATTCTACCAGCGCGCCTCGGCCGTAGGCGCGCCGATCAGCTACCTCAGCGCGCGCCGGTAAACGACGCCGCACGGGAACGCCGCGGCGACTTCGAACGCTCCGGTGGCCTCGATCGTGGCGCGCTCGAGCGGCGTGTGGTAGATGACGATGACCTCGCGCTTCTCGCCGGCCGCTCGCGCGAGACGTTTGGCGACGGCTTGCATGACGGCGCCGCGAAACGGATTGTACATATAGACGACGAGATCGCCGCGCGGCAGCGCGAAGTCTTTCGCGTCCGCGCGGACGATGCGCAAGTCGCGACAACGGCGTAAGGCCGGGTCGAAGGCCGCCACATTCTCGCGCGCGACCTCGCACAGGGCGGCAGAAAACTCGACACCGACGATTTGCCGGAACGGGCGGAGCGAGGCGAGCAAGAGCACGCGCCCCATCCCGCAGCCGAGATCGACGAAGGTCGCCCGTTCGAGCGGCATGGGGATCGCATCTAGCAGCGTGGCGACGTGCTCGATCGGCGTCGGCTCATAGTGCGTCGCGTCTTCGATGCTTGGCCCGAGCGCTTCGGGATCGAGTTGCCCAAGAAAAATCAGCGCCTCGGTCGAGACGTGGTGTACGGCATCGAACCGCTGCCCCGAGCGGCGGCCCGAACTAACGCGCAACGGTCCGGCGGAATCCGACGCGAATTAGAACACGCTCGGGTCGAGCGGATCGTCGGACGTCGTGTTGGGAATAAGCAACAGGAAATCGTAGCCCCAGACCAACCGTTCGAAATCCTTGTCCGCAATCTGCATCGCGTTGAAGCGCGTGCGGAATGGTCTCAGATCGAATAACGTCCAGCCGGTGGGCAAGGCGGCATCGACGAACGGCATGAGATACTTGAAGCGGACGTGCTCGTCGTCCGAGATCGAATATGTCGCATGCGTCCAGTGACCCATCCCCGCGAATTTGATCTGCTCGCCGCCGGTCCCCAGAGCGAGTATGTGCACGTCGCTCTTGCCGGCGGCATCGGCGATCTCCGCAACGTAGTTACCGATATCGTTGTTACGGACCACGTTGAAGCCGCGGTAGAGATGCTCCTCGCCGAATTTGAAGAAAAGCTTCTTTCGAGTTGCCCCCGGCGCAGCCAGATAGGTGGCGAGATTCCGCTTCATCAGGTGCGCGCGATCGCGGTTTGATTGCGTGGCGAGTGCGTTACAACAGTTGACGTAGATGTCGCGCGACGCGAGCAGGGCGTCGGCGAATCGAAGCGCCGCCGGAGTTCCATCGGTTTGCAGCGATGCTCGCAGCGCCGTGAGTTTATCGCGCGAGACGGTCATCATGAGCGTCGCCGACGGGTCGCCGGACTTGTATGCTGCCGCATCGGCCTTGACGTTCTCTTGAAGGAGTGCAGCCAGCAGCGCGCGCGAGCGCGGGCCTGGGTTCTCGGCCTGGATCGACGTGAGCAAGAAACCTGAGGCTCCCATTAACTCCTGATCGATTCCCCAGACTTGAAGCTTTCCACCCGTGACGGTATACGCGTGACGCAGGAATGCGTACTCATCGCGCCAGCTAAAGAAGGCGGTCGTGGCGGGGAAGCGGGACTCGAATGCGACGAACTGCTTAACGCCCGCGGGCTGCGCGATCCATTTCTGGAGTTGCGTGCTCAACTCAGGCCCGGTCTCAACGACGGCCGTCTGAAAACCGGATGGCACGAGCGACGTAAAGAGCGCATCGGCAAACCTTGGGATCTCGGCGGTCCCGTGATCTTCGCCGAGGAGAACGTAGTCCGCGTGCTGCGTCGCGTCGTGAAGCACTCCCGCGCCCGTACCTGCGAGCTGGCCGCCTTCGACCGTTATCGCAGACCGGCTATCGAGAATTCGTTGCGCCGGCGTGGGTTTGGGCGCGTCCGCGGCGGCACAGACTTGGGCCCCGCCGAGAAATAGCATCAGACCAAGAAGCGTAACGAGTTTCATTGCGTCCCCTTTTGTACGCAAGATACGTGGAGCCGGGGACGATGTTTCGTTAGCGAGTCGAACCGAGATGCCGCAGCAACTCGCGGACGGCCGCATCGAGCTGAGGATCGTGGCCGCGCGCGCTCTCGCTTTAGCGTCGCGTGCGATCTACAAACTGAGTAGACCGCATTAGAAAGATTGCTCCAAAGAGGATAGCGAAGAGAGCGACGAGGGTGGTTGTCGTTTGCTGGGCGATCGTAAAATTACCGACGAGAGTGGGGCTAAGGATCTCTTTGGATATCGAGCTTGTCAGCAATATAACGGCGACACCGAACACAATCGGGATAAAGGCCGCTCCCTGATATAATCTTACCGCCTGGGGCGCATCATACTTTCCCGCAGCAAATCCACGTTTCGCGACGGTGGTCAAGAAGGCAAAGTATGCTAGGCTAATGACTACTAGCGTAATCGCGGCCAGAGCCAACATGGGAGACCCCTTATGCACCTCCGGAGGGCGTCCTGCTACCCGTACGAGAAACCGGGTACCATCAAATGCCGCAACCGGCAACGCGAATTAAGCGCCTGACTTGTCCAAAAACCGCGGGGTCACTCCAGGGCCTCGGGGCTACGCCGTCAACCGTTCGTCGAGTCGGATGCGGAAGGGTCCTTCGTAGTTGAGGCCGCTAAATTTCGAATGCAGAGGGTTGATCAGGACGTTCCGTTCCAAGACGACAGGTAATCGCAGGAGCACGACGGCCGGAACAATTAGAGCCAGAGATCGTTGTTCCGCAACCCAGCGATCGCCGAAGGCGCGAGCGGTTGGGGGCGGCGGGAAGACGTACCAATCGGAAGGTACGCGACGCATCCTGTCGTCGACCGACTCGTCGGGGATGTTGGCACCGACGAGAACAAGGTCGGTTGGTGCTGCCGTGCGGTCCTCGAAGCGCGCGAGAAACTCCAGCATCGCAAGCGAGATCGTCGTCGAAGCGTACGCGATGCGGGTATTCTTGCTGTTCCAGCGGTGGCCGGCCCGGGCCGCTCCTTGGCCGTCGAACGCTTGAGCCGGCGCTCGCGCATGTGCGCGACGATCTCGTCGAAGGGTACCCGCGCCACCTCGACGTGCAAGTCGATTCGGTCGAGCAGTGGCCCCGACAACTTCGCGACGTATTTCGCAACCGCCGCATCGTCGCAGCGGCAATCGCTCGTGCGCGTCCCTCGAAATCCGCACGGACAGGGTTGCGTTGCTCTTTTGCAACCCGTCCCGCTACGGCTCAAAGGCCTGAGACCGAGGGAAGCCGACTTACAGCCCCAGACCCTAGGTGGACACATCAGGAAGCGTCGGCGCACACTTGGGCTTGATCAGGAGCAGGCAGCATTCCAACTCGGCGTAACGATCGCGACGGTCAGCAACTGGGAAGGCGATCGGACACACCCAGCGATCGAGCTGACCCCTGCGGTCCTTGGGTTCTTGGGCTACGACCCGTTCCCGGAGCCGAGGAGTATTCCCGAGCGGCTTCAAGACCAGCGAAGGAAGAAGGGCTGGACGATTCGCGCGGCTGCCGCGCAGCTGGGCGTAGATCCAGATACGTGGGCAGACTGGGAGCGGGGCCGGGTAATCTTGTACCGCTCACACCGGGTGCTGGTGGCTCAGATACTTGGTTTGCCCGAAGCCGAAGTCGACCAAGCCATGACAGAGAATTGGGCACGTTCGCATAAGTGACCGGTTGGCTACGACCGAATCAATCTGAAGTCCGGTTCGAATGGGAACACCCCCAAAGGTCTTCAGGGGTCCGACTTAGCCACGGTTGCGTCTTATCGTTTCGAGGAAGTCTGCTGGTTTTGCCGGCAAGTCGCGCCGGAGCTCGTCAGCGAAACGTTCCCGGCCGACCTGTAGCGCACCGTTGAAACGGCGCTCGAAGCCGATCGTAGACGAGGGCTTCCCGCTCATTGCCCGGCCGCACGGGCTTCCAGAAATGTGGGCAGGATAGACTTCCACGTGATCTGGCAGCGACAGTAACTTGCCGTGCAGCGACTCGTAAAGCTGCTCAGCGCCCTCTTCACCGCCGAAGTCCGGACGGCCGACGTCGCCCACGAAGAGCGTATCTCCAGTCAGGACCATCCACGGCTCGTTCCCTCGCGTGAGGTCCGTGACGAGCAGCGAGATGCTTTCCGGTGTGTACCCCGGCGTGTACAGTACCCGGATGACCACATTTCCGAGCAAGATTTCGGTGCCGTCGTCGACGGCTGTGAAAGGGGAGCCCAGCTGCGTGCTACGGTGGTACATGACCGCCGCACCGGTCGCGCCCGCGAGTTCGCGTTCGCCGGAACGATGATCGGCTTGGATGTGGGTTCCGATGATCATCTCGATGCGCATGCCATAGCGCTGCGCGACCTCGATGTACTGAGCGACCTCGAACTGAGGATCGACGACCGCGGCGCGGCCCTGTCCCGCTCAACCGAAGACGTAGGACGCGCAGCCCGTTTCAGCGCGTAATAACTGTCGAAAGATCAAGGTATCGACTCCTTGGTTCGCGGATGAGTTTCGCGCATGCGCACGGCAACGACGACGCCGGATAGAAACGTAAGCGCCGCGACCGCACCGATGGCGCTGCTTTGGCCGAGCCGGTCTGCGATGATGCCCGAAATGAGCGCGCCGATCGCGTAGCCGGAATCCCGCCAAAGCCGATACACGCCAACGGCGCTGGCACGGACGCCTGGGTCGACGGCGTCCCCGATTGCCGCAAGGAGCGTTGGATACACGAGCGCCGTCCCGAGGCCTAGCAGAATCGCGGCCACGAGCCAGAGCGCGAAGCCGGCATGCGACAGGAAGAGCGCGATCGCCAGAGCCTGCAAGCACATGCCGCTTGCGATCATCCACTTGCGCCCGAGTCGATCTGAGAGTGCGCCCGTGCCGGCTTGCAAAATTCCCCAGGTTGCCGGGTAGACGGCAGAGAGAACTGCAATGCGGCCGACGTCCAGTCCCGAGGCCGCGAAATACAACGGAAGGATGCCCCAGGCCAGTCCGTCGTTCAAGTTGTTCACGAGTCCAGCTTGGCTGATCGACGAGAGCGTTCTATCTCGCCAAGATACCGTTGCGAAGAGGGACGCGAATCGGACTGCCGGGCTCGAAGGTGAAGAAGTCGTGCCGGAGCGCTGCGCTGCTTCAAAACGAGCATGCCCATGCGTCTCGCGAACCGCAAAGGCCGAGAGGGCAAGCGCGACTAGTGAGACCGCGATCCCCAACACGAACGGCCATGGGCGGAGGCCGTAGGCTTGCGCGATCACGCCGCTCACGTACGCCGTGACACCGACGGCGAGGTAGCCGGCAAACTCGTTGAGTCCCATAGCCAGGCCACGCTGCTTCGGCCCGACCAAGTCGATTTTCATGACGACGGTCATCGACCAGCAGAGGCCCTGATTGATTCCGAGCAAGACGTTGGCGAAAACGATCCAGCCCCACGACGGCGCAAAGATGATAAGAAACGGAATCGGCAAGGCGACAAGCCAGCCCGCTACGAGCAACGGCTTGCGGCCCGTGCGATCCGCCGTGCGCCCTGCGTAGAGGTTCGTGAGCGCTTTCGTTAAGCCGAACGTTACGATGAAGCTGACGATCGCCGTTTGCGAATCCAGGCCGAATGTTCGCTCGCCCATGAGCGGCACGACCTCGCGCTCTAGGCCCACCATCGAGCCGACGAAGGCGTTGACGAGCACGAGCAGCCAGAACTGCGGGGCGTTTGCAACGAGACCGAGACGCAGCTCCCGCGTCGACGACACGATCAGCCCGTCGATTCCAGTGGCTCGCCCAGCAGCGCCCATTCCGGCGCTCCGAGCAACAGCCGTCGTGCGATGAAGCCGCGGTGCCGCAGAATCTCGACCGCCTCGTCGGCCCAAACGCAATACGGGCCGCGGCAATACACGACGATTTCTTTGCCGCGGGGCAGTTCCGGAGCGCCTCGCTTTCGCGCAAGCACCTCGATCGGAATACTGCGTGAACCGGGAATGTGCCCGGCCTTGTATTCGGCCTCCGGCCGGACGTCAACGAGTAGAGCGCGACCGCTCTTCACGCGCCGCGTAATCGCCCGCGTCTCCGTTTCGACGGAGCGCGGGCCGAGGTGCCGATCGAGTGTTGCGCGGACTTCGGGTAGTCGTTCTTCGGCCGTCTCACCGAGCAGACGAAGTACGCGCAGCACCGTTGTGCTTGCTAGACGATAGTTTGCGAACGTCCCAGAGCGCCGGACCTCGACCAGCCGCGCCTGGGCGAGGACGCGGAGGTGACGCGACGCATTTGCGACTGAAAGGCCGAGTTCGCGCGCGAGATCTTCGACGCTTCGCTCGCGCTGGGCGAGCAGGTCCAGAGCTTCCAGTCGCTTGGGGCTCGCGAGCGCTGACCCGACGCGGGCCAACTCGCGATAAAGCTCGTCCTTGAACAGGCGATGGTCGATACTTAGCATGTTCAACTATTCAATTGAATAGTTGTAAAACGCCTCCTCGGGCAATAAGCCTGGACAGGCATGGCTGGCTTAGGCCGAGTCACTATATTGACAACTGCCGATATAGCGGTAATATCGAAGTATGTCAATGCAACGCTGCTGCCCGCCGGCCGAGATAGACGGAACCAATCGTAACGCTGACGCGGCGCTGTTCAAGGCTTTAGCCGACCCTCACCGCCTCGCAATGCTCGCCACTCTGGCAAGGGCGGAAGATGAAGTTTGCGTCTGTGACTTTACCGACGCTCTGCCTCTGGAGCAGCCCACGGTCTCGCACCATCTTCGGATTTTGCGCGAGGCGGGGCTTGCAACGTGCGAGCGTCGCGGCACGTGGGTCTACTATCGTCTTGCCGCCGACGCGCGCGACCGGCTTGGCGCCGCCCTCTCTTCGCTTATTCCTGAAAGAGTTCTCGCATGAAAATGCACCTCAATCTTGCGACGCGCGACCTGGACCGCAGCGTTGCTTTCTACTCGACGCTGCTTGCGGCCGAGCCCGCCAACAAACGTCCTGACTATGCACTCTTCATTACAAGAGAACCGGGGCTGGAACTGGCGCTCGACCTTGATTCCAAGGCCGTGGCCGGGCGCGGAGAGCATTTCGGCATTGTCGTTGATTCAGCGGAGGCGGTAGATGCTCAGATCGCAAGGCTTCAATCTGCGGGGCACGCGGTCGATATCGAACGCGAAGAAACGTGCTGCTACGCCAATCAAACGAAGGTTTGGGCAACCGATCCGGACGGCCGGCGTTGGGAGACCTACTTCGTTCACGAAGAGACCGAAGCGCGCGACAGTGCGGACGCGAGCTGCTGTGCCTCCGATGGGGCTGAGCGCTCCTGCTGTGTCGTCCAATGATTGTTCAGCGCGATACCCTTCGAAGTGGAGACACTTCGCGCGTTCTCTTCATCTGTGTGCGCAATAGCGCGCGCAGCCAGATGGCTGAGGCATTCTTTAAGAAGAAATGCGGCACCGAGTTCCAAGCCGAAAGCGCCGGTCTTGAGTCGGGACTTCTTAACCTTCTGGCGATTGCGACCATGAAGGAACTCGGCATCGACATCTCGGGTAACTCGACGAAAAGCGTGTCCGACGTTTATAAGTCGGGGAGACTGTTTTCGTACGTCATAGCCGTGTGCGACGAGGCGAGCGCGGAGGCATGTCCGATCTTTCCGGGTCCGGTAACACGGCTTAACTGGAACATTCCCGATCCGGCAGCGTTGACCGGCACATGGGAAGAGCAATTAGAAGCCGTTCGGCCGATTCGACAGATGATCAGCGATCGCGTTGACGCTTTTTGTACTCAATCATGTCACGCTTAGGAATCGCAAGTCTGCGCCCGCTAGTTCTCCGTTTGCGCATGGTATTCGGCTACTTGCCAAAATATGGAGTGGTTTCGCGCTGTCTTGAGCGGGGAGGTAGCGCTCGATCGCGCTAGAGCACAAGTGGCTATCAGCGAGATTGAGCGATGCCTCATCTTGCTGAGAGCTGGCGGCCCCTGCTCGCGCCTTCAAGAAGCCCGTTGGCGTCAGCGCGGGCAGTCGCCGCCGAGTTTTTCGGCACGGCGCTGCTCCTTTGCGCGATCGTCGGATCGGGCATCATGGCACAGCGTTTGTTCGGCGGAAACGTGGGGCTAGCACTGCTTGCCAACGCGATTGCGACAGGAGGCGCGCTGGTCGCGCTGATTCTCGCATTCGGGCCGGTCTCAGGCGCGCACTTTAACCCAGCGATAACCTTAGTGGACGCTTGGCAAGGTGGCATTGCGCGGGCGGCGATCTTACCGTACGTCGTCGCCCAAATGTCTGGTGCCTTGTGCGGTACTGCGTTGACGAATGGAATGTTCGGCCTACCGCTATTCTTCGCTTCGGCGCATGTGCGCTCCGGACCAGGGATGCTCGTTAGCGAGTTTGTCGCTACATTTGGTTTACTCGTCGTGATCTGGGGCTGCGTCCGGGCACGCGCGGCGGCCACGCCTTATGCGGTTGCCGCCTACATCATCGGCGCATATTGGTTCACGCCGTCGACGTCGTTCGCGAACCCAGCCGTCACGATCGCACGCTCGCTCACTGACACCTTCGCCGGCATTCGCCCGCAGGACGCGCCGGCGTTCATCGTTGCGCAGTTCGCCGGTGCGCTTGCTGCCACGACGCTGTTCGCCTGGCTGGCCCCCATTTCGCAAGAAGTCGCGGATTCGGTCGTGTTGCCCCATGGCCTCGACTAGAATGTTGCAGATTAACTAGTTGCGTTTGCGCTCCAACGTGAGGTAGCCGATGGCTTCGGCAATGTGGCGGACTTCGATCGCCGGCGCGCCTTCGAGGTCGGCGATCGTGCGCGCGACACGTGCCAGCCGGTCCAGCCCGCGGGCCGAGAGATTGCCGTGTGCGGCGGCATCACGCAGCAGCGAAATCGCGTCGGGATTGAGCGCGCAATAGCGGCGCACGTCACGCGCGCCGATCGAGGCGTTCGTCTGCCGGGTGCGCGCGGCGTAGCGTTCGCGTTGCAATACTCGCGCACGTTCAACGCGAGCACGGATCGTAGCGGATGGCTCGCCTGCCGAGCGAGATACGATCTCGTCGAACGGAACGCGTGCGACTTCGACGTGTAAATCGATACGGTCGAGAAGCGGACCTGAAAGCTTGGCGATATACTTCGCGACGGCTGCATCATCACAGCGACAGTCACTCATGCGTGTTCCTCGGAAGCCACAGAGACAGGGTCGCGTTGCTCTTTTGCAACTCGTCCCGCTTCGACTTAAAGCGTCGAAACCAAGGGAAACTGACTTTGAGCCGCAGACCCTGGGCGAGCACCTCAGAAAGCGCCGGCTGCTACTCCAAATCAATCAAAAGGAGGCAGCATCGAGGCTCGGCGTAACCCCCTGTACGGTCCGCCACTGGGAGACGCGACGGACGCACCCGGCTATCGAGCACATACCAGCCGTGATAGGCTTTCTCGGTTATGACCCGTTTTCGGCGCCGACGAGCATCGCCGAGCGGCTCCTCGCAAAGCGTCGGGCGATGGGCTGGTCGATTCGAGAGGCGGCTGCGCATCTTGGAGTCGACCCAACAACCTGGGGAGACTGGGAGCATGGGAAGGTGATCTTGTTTCGCGCGCACCGCGCCTTAGTGGCTCATCTTCTGGGCTTAGAGGGGGGCCGACGTTGACAAGACTATGGCTGAGAGGTGGGCGTGCGAGCACTACTGATGGCCTTCATCGGGCGCGACGGGTGTCTTAGTTTGTCGTCGTTCACTACTAAGTGACGCTCGGGAGCGC
>PLDY01000083.1 GCA_003136895.1 Candidatus Erabacter solicola
TCGTGCAGCGGCGGATCGAGCAGACGGATCGTGACGGGATAGCCGGCCATCGCTTCGAGAATTCCGGCGAAGTCGGCGCGCTGAAACGGACACAATTGGTCGAGGGCTTCGGAACGCGCTTGTGCCGACTCGGCCAGAATCATCCGCCGCATGATTGGGAGACGTTCGGGCTGCATGAACATATGCTCGGTTCGGCAGAGCCCGACGCCGGTTGCGCCGAGGTCGCGGGCTTTGCGTGCGTCTTCCGGGGTATCGGCGTTGGCCCAAACCCCGAGCCGGCGCGCTCCGTCGGCCCAACTCAAGAACTCGGCCAGCCACGACGGTAGCTCCGACGGCGGATCGATCAGACCCAACGCGCCGGCGATCACGAAACCGCTCGTGCCGTCGATCGTGAGTTCGTCGCCTTCGTTGAACGTTCGTCCGCCGATGGTGGCCGTCCGCGCGCGTTCGTCGATCGTGAGCGCATCGCAACCGGCGACGCAGGGGAGGCCCATGCCGCGCGCCACAACTGCAGCGTGCGACGTCGCGCCACCTTTGGCCGTCAACACGCCTTTGGACGCGATCATGCCGTGCACGTCGTCGGGCGTCGTCTCTTCACGAACCAGAATCACGGACGCGCCGCCCTCGGCCATGCGAATGGCGGCCTCGGGGTCGAGCGCGATCGCGCCGGCGGCCGCGCCGGGCGATGCGTTTAAGCCTTTCGCCAGAGTCTGGTATGGCTGAGCCGAATCGATTCGTGCGTGAAAGAGCTGATCGAGCGAGGCCGCATCGACCTGGAGCAACGCGGCTCCTCGATCGAGCAGACCTTCCTTGACAAGGTCGATCGCGATTCGCACCGCCGCTTCGGCGCTGCGCTTGGCGCTGCGCGTTTGCAGCATGAACAATTTTCCGCGCTCGACCGTGAACTCCAGATCTTGCACGTCGCGGTAATGCCGCTCGAGCTTATCGGCGATCTCGACGAATTGGCGGTAGACTTCCGGCTGAGCGATCCTTAAACTCTCGATCGGCTCGGGCGTGCGCGTGCCCGCGACCACATCCTCACCCTGAGCGTTGCGCAGATACTCGCCGAAGAGACGCTTCTCGCCCGTGTTGGGGTTGCGCGTGAACGCGACGCCCGTTCCGGAATCGTCTCCCATATTTCCGAAGACCATCTCGACGACGCTGACCGCGGTTCCCCAATCATCGGGAATCTTGTTGAAGCGGCGATAGTCGATCGCGCGTTTCGAGTTCCACGAATCGAAGACGGCCTGCACCGCAAGCTTCAACTGCACGTTGACATCCTGAGGAAAATCCGCAACGGTCTCGGTTCGGACGATCGTCTCGAACTGCGCGACGACGTTCTGCCAAGCCGGCGCATCGAGTTCGGGATCGGTCGTAACGCCGGCGTTGCGCTTGGCCTCGGAGATCACGCTTTCGAAGCGTTCTTTCGGAATGCCCAGCACCACGTTGCCGAACATNNACCGTATCCATCATCCCGGGCATCGAAGCGCGCGCACCGCTGCGAACCGCGACCAGCAGCGGGTCGCCGGTGCCGCCGAAGCGCTTCTTCGTGCGCAGTTCGAGCGCGCGCATCGCGCTCTGAATTTCGTCCTCGAGACCCTCGGGAAAGCGTCGGCCGAGCCGGTAGAAATCGAGACACGCTCGCGTCGTGATGGTAAAACCTGCCGGCACCGGGAACCCGGCGCGCGTCATCTCGGCAAGCCCGGCCCCCTTACCGCCCAGCAAGTCGCGCATTGAGGCGCTTCCCTCTTCGAAGAAATAGACGCGCTTGGTCGCAGTCAGCAAGGCGGTTCTCCGTGGGTCCGGGCCGGGGGCGGCCGGTTGCTACAAGAAACAGATTGGCGGGGAGGGCGGCGGCTCCTGGAAATTTTTTCCATCTGCCTCCTCCTCCTCCTTACCCCATTTCCGGCCGCAGGGCCGCCCAGCGCCGGGCGCTGAACCCCCTCCCAATGGCGACGAACGCGTTCGGAGATTTCATCGAGGACGTCGAGCTGCTGCGGCGCGCCGGCATTCCGAGTGCCGCGCTCGTTCCCCAGATCGCCATTCGATTGGCGGCCCTGAACCAGGGATCGCGCTGGCTGCCCGCGGACGCCCGTGCGCCGGTCGACATCGGCTACGCGCAGCATCTGCTTTACGCCGCCGACGACGGCGGCTTGAGCGTCTGCTCGCTGGTCTGGAAGGCCGGCCAATGCACGCCGATTCACAATCACGTCGCGTGGTGCGTCGTCGGCGTCTACGAGGGCGTCGAACGCGAGACGCGCTACCGTTTGGCGCGCGAGGGCGAGAGCGCGTACCTTGTGGAGTCGCACATCTGCGATGTGCCGGCGGGTGAGGCAGCCGGGATGCTGCCAGATGGCGACGACATCCATTGCGTCGCGAACGGCGGCGATTGCATCGCGATTTCAATTCATGTCTATGGAGCGGATCTGCGAACACTCGGCAGCAGCATTCGATCGAAGTTCGATCATCTGCCCGTCCGCCGCGAAATCGCAGTTAGGCCGTAACGACCGTTCCGTTCCCGGCGATCGCGCCGCTGAGTGCGCCAGGCCCCGAGCCGCACACGACCGCGCGCTTCGCTCCCGACTCCAGCGCTCGCACGATGCTTTCCATTTTCGGCGCCATCCCGCCGTCAAACGTTCCGTCGGCCAAATAGTGTCGGGCGAGCGCCACATCGAGTTTTTCGATCCCGCTGCTTGGATCGTCGACGCGTAAACGCACCCGCTCGATGTTGGTCACGACGACGTAGGCGTCGACTCCAAGTGCGCCCGCAAGCGCTCCGGCCGCCGTATCGGCGTTGACGTTGAGCGCGCTCGCACCGTCGCTCGCCAGCGCGAGCGGCGCGACGACGGGCGTGAATCCCCCGGCGAGCAACGCATCGAGCACCGCGCGCCGAACCGCTCGGATCTCACCGACAAACCCGAGCACGTTTCCGTCGATCGGAGCGAACGGCGCCGCGAGCAGCAGGCCGCCGTCCTGGCCGCTGATCCCGACCGCATCGATGCCGCGCCGGCGTAAGGCACGCACTAGCGCCTTGTTCACCGTACCGCACAGCACGCGTTCGGTGATTGCGAGGGTCGCCGCGTCGGTCACGCGCAGGCCCGCGATCCGGCGTTGCGCTAGACTCGATTCGCGTAGCTCCGCGTCGATCTGCGGACCGCCGCCGTGCACTAAGACGACGCGATCGCCGGCCGCAACCCGAACCGCAACGTCGTCGAGCAGAAGGTCCGGCGCCGGTGGCGCCGCCATCGCGTTGCCGCCGTACTTGAGCACGATAAGCATGGGCCCGCAGTTGCGCGAACGAACCCGCGCCCCCTCCGCCGAACACCAGGTAAGCAAGAAAGCCCACCGCAGTGGACTTTCTCGCTGATCGATCGGTAGGGTTATCCCTTCAAGAGGATGAGCCCTAGGGGCCAGGCTGGGTGATGGCTAGTCCGGTGATCACGGCCTGCGGCGAGTTGGCCGGGTTCGGGCGCCGCACGGCATTTTCCAAGATATAGGTCGGCGAGGTCGCCTGAGTTTGCCCCACTGTGTACACCTTGACTAACGTCACGCCGTTGGGCTGGTTGATGCCGACGTAAACGTTGCCGCTGTTGTCGACGGCCAGCGCGGCCACCGTGTGACCAAATGTGCCCAGCGCCTGGGTGAACGTCAAATTCGGGTCCGACTTGTCTACCGTAAATTCGTAGATCGTGGTCGAGGTGCCGACGGTACTCGCGACGACGCGAAACCCGTGACCCGTTGAGTAGTTCTCAGAGACCGCGATCGGCCCGAGCCCGGGAATCAATCCGGTGTGGTCGCTACTCTGGGGGCCTGTGAAGCCCGTTGAAAAGTTAATGTAACGCGCGATGGTGTCGTCCGGAGAGCCGACGTGGCTGAAGTCAACGAAAAACTGGCCGTTATTGGCGCCCCCGATGGCGTGATAGGAATAGGTCGTGTCCGTCGCATAGTCGGGGATCGCGCAGGCCTGCTGGGTGACAGACCCCGCAGTAGTGGCCTGATACCGATCTACTTCGAATTGAACGCCACCCGAGTTGCAACTAGGGGTCTGCCCGTCGGCGTGCATTAACACATCGATCATGTCGGCATTCGAGTCGCCGGTATTGCCCGTGCCGGTGAAAGTTACGCCGACGGCCTTCCCGGTGGTACTACAATTATTTACCTGGCTAAGTAAAGGCGACTTTGAGTTGGTGCGCGCGCCGAGGTAGGCGAGCTGGCAGGTGCCGATGCCCCCAAACGCCCCGGTGCTGTAGTTCTGAACGACGACAAGGTCGCCGACGGAGTTCGTCGCGATACCGGCGATTGAGGTGTTGACCAGGCCGGCCGAATAGTAATAGCCGCCGTCTCGGTCTATCGGTGCAGGGGTGACGGTGCCGCTGGGGGTT
>PLDY01000009.1 GCA_003136895.1 Candidatus Erabacter solicola
ATGTCGCTGGCGGGGAAGATGCTGTTTTGGCTCGTTGCGTTCGTTCCGACGGTCGTTCTTCCGCGCGCCGTCAACCTGACGGCGCGTGGAAAGTCCGCGTTGCCGGTGCTGCTGCAGGCGACGGCGGTGCTCGCCGTGCTTACGAGCGTGGGGCTGGGGGTGTTCTCTGTCGCGCCGGCGTTCGTCATCGGGACGCTTACCGGCACGGCCTACGTCGCGGTTGCGCCGCTGCTTTTTACCTACGGCGTTGCCTCGACGCTGCTCGCGGTACTCAACACCGTCGTCCTCTACAAGATCGGGATCCACCGCTTCGGCTTCATCGCTCCGCTGGCGATCGTCGCGCTCGCCGAACTCGTGGCGATCGGCATCTTCCACGACGCCGTGATCGAAGTGCTGCGCATCCTCATTGTGGCCGACGCAACCGCGCTCTTCGTTACCTTGATCGCCACCCCCGAGCGCCGCGCGGCGGTCCAGAGACAACCCGCT
This sequence comes from Candidatus Erabacter solicola, assembly GCA_003136895.1. Lineage (GTDB taxonomy): Bacteria > Vulcanimicrobiota > Vulcanimicrobiia > Vulcanimicrobiales > Vulcanimicrobiaceae > Erabacter > Erabacter solicola. Next base: position 487 of record PLDY01000009.1, read on the forward strand.
TCGGCCGAAGAGTAGAGGGCGATAATTTCGGGACGAGTGTGCGGCAATTGCCTTTCGGCTTTTTGCGCCTCATCCTAGTTCCACGCGCGAAAGTAGCTGATCGAGAACCGGCTTTGTCTCCGAAATCTTCTTCGACTCTTCGGTCGGCAGCGTCTGCGCCACCGCCATGAGAACGTGGCCGACTTGGTTTATTCGGGCCTGGTCCTCGCTCTTGATCGCGTCCCAGAGCTGCTGCATCTGATCCGGAATTGTCTTCAGCATCGCAAATTGCGGGAAGCGCTCGCCCTCAGATCGCAGTGTCGCGACGGCTTCGGCAACGTCCTGGTCGGACAATGTATCCATGAGCAACCTCTCGAGATTCGCTAAACGGCACCGCCGCCGGCCGTTGCCATTCGGATCGCACCGCCTCGCTTTAGTATTGTCTCACGTTGCTGAGGTGGGCGGCGGTGAAGGCGGCCGTGACTTTGTCGACGTTGTCGGGTTTGGCGAAGTAGGCGACGACGGTCTTGCCGCGTTCGACCGCTTGGAGGTAATTGTCGAACTCGCTTTCGGGGATTCCGAAATCGCCTAACCGGTCGACCAGCGACTCGTCGTAGAAGAACGGTCGGTTTTCGCCGCTCGCGATGCCGGGGACCGACATGCCGCGATCGGAGGTTATGATTCCGCTGGGCGCTGCCTCGCGGGCGAGGTTTTCGGCGGCGTCGTCCGGCCCGACGGACTGCAGGTCATCGGGCGAAAGCCCGGACGCAGTAAGAGCGGCGCGCAACGCACCCGTGTCTTCAGTTTGCGACAAGCCGACGACGACCATGAACCCTCCTAAAGCGGCGAGGGCGCGAGGTTCGACGCTACGCGGCGCGATTCATCGGCGGGCCGGCGGCCCCACCGTGGAAGTGGGTCTCGCGGAAGAATCCGAGGATCGCGGCGCCGAGCCCGACGACGAGGACCAACGCGGAGACCGCCCATCCGACGACGGGCAGCATCTGCGCCGCGCTCACGACGATCAACCCGAAGATGAGTGCGGCCAGCGGTGAGGGCGTCGTGTGCGGGCGCACGAGTTCGTGAAGGCGCCGGCCGATCAGCATCGCGACCGCGGCGTAGCCGATCCAGATGCCGGCCAGCACCGCCGCGATCTCGAGCACGATGAGCGGAATTCCGATGACGCTCAGCAGCAGCATCACGAAGATCGGGAGCACGGCGATCAGCGCGATCACGCCGGCCACCGCCGAAAGCCCGGGCCGTTGCTCGACGCGATCGAGCGCGACCCGTACGCGCAATGGAAAGAGCAAGAAAATGAAGAGCACGACCACGTTCCAGGCCAGGCTCTGAAAGACGCGACGGTTCTCCGACAACATGTCGACGGTCGAGCCGTGCGGGACGAACGGCGCGATGCTCCAGGAATCGCCGTCGAAGGCGCTGATAACGCGCCCGTCGACGCGGCAGCCGTCGAGTTGGTTGAAATTGCCGAAGTACGTTCGGACGCTGCCGTCGATGACGGCGCCCGAGCTGCAGGTGACGTCTCCGAAGACGATGTCGAGATCGCCGCGGACCTCGTCGCCGTCGCCAAGCGTCACGTCGTCGTTGAACCAGACCGTCAGACCGTGATTGTACGTGCGCGCCGACGCGATGCCGAGCGTCGCGGAGAAGACGACGGCAACCAAGACCAAAACCAAAGTGATGCGACGCGAGACGACAAGCATCACGAAAGCTCCACCGAACGCGCGACGCGATTGCGTCGAAGATAGACTGCCGCTCCCACGATCGACGCCAGCATGACGTCGACCGCCAGGAGCGCGCTCATGACGGCGGTCACGCGGAACGTGTTCGGTCCGAAGAAGCGCGCGGTGGCCGCGGCGAGCGCGTTGAACGCGTCGCCGCTGTGCGTCGCTGCCGCGACGAGCGTGACCCACGCCGCGTGCGAGGTGCCGTCGCCGAACAGGAAAAACGCGCCGATGAACGCCCAGGCGAAGGCGAGATACGCGGCCGTGAGACCGAGCGCGTGCGCTCCGCGATGAACGTGAGGCTGCGGCAGCGCGCGCACTTCCGCCATCACCTTGAACGTGAAGTTCGGGGCGGGTTCCAAGATGCGCGGCGTGACCAGAAGCGCGTCGATCACACGCAACTCTTCGAGTAGCGCCGAGCACTCGGCACACCCCTCGAGGTGCGCGGCGACGAGCGCATTCCTGCGCGACGGAAGCATTCCGTCGACGTACTCGTCGAGCAGCGGTTTAAATGACGAGCAGGGCATGCGGAACTCCGGGAAGACTGGGACGTCTGGCGGGGAGGGTCTCGATCGAGCGAGCTTCGCGATCGCGTATCCTTTGCGCGAGCGCCAATTTGCCGCGATGGATCAGCGTCTTGACGTTGCCGAGCGAAAGGCCCATCGTCTCGGCGATCGCCTGATATTCGAGGTTGTCGTAATAGCGTAACGCGAGTACGGCGCGCGTGCGCTCCGGAAGCTCGGCGAGCGCCGCGCGCACTTCGGCTTCCGCTTCGATACGCAGGATGCCGCCGGAAGGATCCGCTTCACGCGAGAGGTCGGGCAGCGCGCTTTCGAGCGTGCGTTCGTCGCCGAGCTCTTGCGTCTGCGGGCGCCGCAGCGATTTTCCGAGGAACGTGCGGACGACGTTGCGGGCGATGTGATAGATCCAGGTCGAGAAGCGGCCGAGCGAAGGATTGAACGTCCCGAGATGCGCGTAGGCGCGCAGAAACGTCTCTTGCGAGAGGTCCGCCACGTCTGCTGGGCCGCGCACCGCGGCGCCGATGAAGTTGGTGATGCCTCGTTTGTAACGGTCGACCAGGACGGCGAAGCAGTCGCGGTCGCCACCCAGAACGAGCTTGACCAACTCCTCGTCGGTCCGCCCTTCGATCGTCATCCTCCTAACGTTCGTTCCTTGCGTCGTTCCTACTAGGGCCGCGGGGAAAGGTTACAGGGCGTGTGTGAGGAGCGGGAAAAGGTTTGCGCCGCATGCAGCTACGGATCGATCCCGGCCGGGTTGCCGGCGCTCGCCGGCTCGCCGCCACGATCGTCGACCCCGTCGAGACCTTTATCGAGACGCACTCGACCGTCGCGGTCGAGCGCGCGGCGCTGCGCCTGTTGGGGATGAATGGCGCCGCTGAGGACGGCGTCCCGCACGCGAACCGCTTCGTCGACGATCTACCGAGCGAGGTACTCGCGCAAGGTGCCGTCCGCGCACTCGGTGCGCTGGTTGCGGAAACCGGCCATTCGCCGGCGACGCTGGCCGAACGCGGGCTCTTGCCGTCGTCGGTTGCGTGCGGCGCCGTACCCGAAGTGGCGGCACGTGCGGTGCTGAAGCCGTATGTAGCGGAAGCCCTGAACCGAATCGACGCGCGCCGCGCCGAGCGCGCAGCGTTGCTGGCGCGGTTACCGCAACTGCCGCCGCCGTTACTCTACGTGATCGTCGCGAGCGGCGACATCTACGAAGATCGCACTGCGGCCGTCGCCGCAGCCGAAGCCGGCGCGCAGATCATCGCGGTGATCCGCTCTACCGGGCAGTCGTTACTCGACTTCGTTCCGGAAGGAGCGACCACCGAAGGTTTCGGCGGCACGTACGCGACGCAAGCCAACTTCGCGATCATGCGCGAGGCGCTCGACACCGTCTCCGAACGCCTCGGCCGCTACGTCATGCTGACCAATTACGCAAGCGGACTGTGCATGCCCGAGATCGCCGTGCTCGCGGCGCTCGAGCGGCTCGACATGTTGCTCAACGATTCGATGTACGGGATTCTCTTCCGTGACATCAACATGAAGCGAACCTTCGTCGACCAGCACTTCTCACGGATGCTCAACGCGCGTTCCGGCATCGTGATCAACACCGGCGAGGACAACTATCTGACGACCGCCGACGCGGTCGAACAAGCGCC
>PLDY01000142.1 GCA_003136895.1 Candidatus Erabacter solicola
GCGCGCGCCGCCCGAATCGTTGATGCCGATCAGCGGACAGCCGACTTTGAGTGCCATATCCATGACTTTGCAGATCTTCTCGGCGAAGACTTCGCCGAGCGAGCCACCCAGGACCGTGAAGTCTTGCGAGAAGAGAAAGACCTGGCGGCCGTCGATCGCGGCTCGGCCCGTCACGACGCCGTCACCTAAGAATTCGCGTTCGTCGAGTCCGAACGCCGTGCTGCGATGCACGGCGAACATGTCGAGTTCGACGAATGAATCGGGGTCGACTAGCGATTCGATGCGCTCGCGCGCCGTTCGCTTGCCGCGTTTGCGCTGCTTTTCGTTTGCGCCGGGGCCCGCAGGTTCGAGCGCCTGATTGCGCCGCTCGCGCAGCGCATCGATCTTGTGCCGGTGCGCCGCGTCGCCCCCGACGATGTCCTGCCCATCCAGGGCTCGTCGGGAGGCTCCCTTCCTGGTCGCACTCACCAGATGCCGAGTAGGACCTTGACGTCGTCGCTCGCCATCGTGCGCGGATCCCACGGCGGCGTGAAGGTGATCTCAACGTTAGCCTTGGCGACACCCTCCATCGAGCGGACCTTCGTCTCGACCGATTCTTTGAACATCGGCCCGACCGGACACATCGGCGAGGTGAGGGTCATCGTCACGGTGACGTTTTCGTTCGCCGGCCCCTCGACGTCGACGCCGTAGACAAGGCCCAGATCGACGATTCCCATGTGCAGTTCGGGGTCCTCGACCTCTTTGAGCGCTTCAAAAACCTGTTCTTGAGTCGGCATCGTTCCCTCCGGTCTTACGCCTTCGCCTCGGAACCGAGCGGTTCCACTTTCGCAAACGCCGCGTCGGCGGTGGCCAAGTCGTCCGGAGTATCGACGTCGAGAAACGGTGCGTCATCGGCGACCGGCACCTCGACCCGGCGCCAGCGCGGATCATCGCGCAGCCGGCGCAGCGTGTCGCCGCGTTCGAGGCGCCCGAGTTCGGCGCGCGCGCGCGGACCGAAGACGACCGGGTGGCCGACGATGCCATCGCGCATCGGATAGGCGACGTCGGCATCCTCGAGCGCCTCGGCAATCCGGCGCACGAAGGCGGCTTCGATCAGCGGCGTATCGGCGAGCAGGACGACCAGCGCGGCATCTCGGTCGGAGATCGCGCCATCGGCCAGCATCAACGAATGTGCCATACCGAGTTCGGGCTCGGCGTTGACGACGACGCGCAGGCGTGGCCGAAGTGGAATGTGTCCGGCGAGCGAGGGGGCGGCCACCACGACCGTCTCGAACTCACGCGTCGCATCGAGGGCGCGTGCGAGCATCGTCGTTCCGCCGACCGGCAGGAGCAACTTTTGCGCGCCCATCCGCTCGGAGCGTCCAGCCGCGAGGATCGCGCAGACGGCGTTCACGGATGAACCGCGAGCGAGCCGTCGCGCAGACGGCCTCCGCGGCGATCCGAACGCATCGCGACGATCTCGGCCGCAATAGAGATCGCCGTCTCTTCCGGCGTTCGCGCGCCGATATCGAGACCGACCGGCGCGCAGATGCGTTCAAGATCGCTTTCGCTGACGCCGCCGGCGCGGAGCAGTTCGACGCGCGCGGCGTGCGTGCGCCGGCTGCCCATCGCGCCGATGTAACCGGCGTTCGTGTCGAGCGCGACCTTCAAGAGCGGTATATCGAATTTCGTATCGTGCGTCAGGACGACGATCGCCGTGCGCGGTTCGACGCGCGCCGACGCCAAGAACTCATCCGGCCACGCGACGACGACGCGATCGGCATCGGGAATGCGCGCTTCGGTTGCGAAGACGGGTCGCGCATCGATCACGGTGACGCGATAACCCAGATACTTGCCGAGACGCGCCATCGCGCGTGAGAAGTCGATGGCGCCGAAGATATACAGGTCGGCTTTTGGTGCGAAGGCTTGGATGAACAGCCGAGCTTCGGTGCCGATCGGTTCGCCGTCGCACCCGAACGTTCGCAGCGCGTTTTCGCCGACCGCCAAGAGCGCGCGAGCCTCGGCCTCGACCGCGAAATTGAGACCCGGAGAACCGAGGTCGCCTTCGGCCCCCGACACGTCGACGATCAGCTTTGCTCCCGGCCGCACTTCGTCGAGCCGCGTCGCGAGCGCGACCGGTGCGTCGGCTCGCAATGCCGCCGCGAGACGCTCGAAGATCACCGGCTACCAGTCCAGCCGCTCGACGAAAACGTGGATCGTTCCGCCGCAGGTCAGCCCCTGTTCGATCGCATGCGCATCGCTGATGCCATAGGTCACGAGGCGCGGGCGTCCGGTTCCGATCGCGTCGCTCGCTTCCTCGTAGACGGCGGCCTCGACGCAGCCGCCGCTGACCGAGCCCGCGACCTCGCCGCGCTCGCTCACGGCCATCACCGCGCCGGGATCGCGCGGTGCGGATTGCTCGACGCGGACGACCGTCGCCAGCGCGACGCGTTGCCCTTCGGCGCGCCAGCGCTCGACCGTATCCAAGATCTCGATCATAACCGCTAGACCGTGAAGCCCGCCTTGGTGAAGGGCAGCGTGCGGATGCGCTTGCCCGTCGCGCCGAAGATCGCGTTCGCGACCGCGGGCGCGATCGGCGGCGTGCCCGGTTCACCGACGCCGGTCGGGGGCGCGGTGCTCTTAACGATCTCGACGATAATGTGCGGCGCCTGGGCGAGCCGTATCATTTGATAGTCGTTGAAGTTGTGCTGCGTGACGCGACCCTTGGCGAGGTTGATCGAGCCGTAGTAGGCCGCGGTCAAGCCGTAGATGATCCCGCTCTGCATCTGCGCTTCGACCGTGTTCGGATTGACCACGGCGCCGCAATCGACCGCACA
>PLDY01000091.1 GCA_003136895.1 Candidatus Erabacter solicola
CCGACGCTCGACGACGTCTTCCTGCGGCTCACGGGCCACGCCGCCGAATCGGCCGGCGATCTCGAGGACGCCGCGTGAGACGCCTCGTCACCGACACGCTCGTGATCGCCGAGCGCAACCTGATCCGCCTGCCGCGCGCCCCGGAGCTGCTGCTCGCTTTCACCGTGCAGCCGATCATGTTCGTGCTCCTGTTCCGGTACGTGTTCGGCGGCGCCATCAACACCGGCCGCGTCCGCTACGTGGACTTCCTGATTCCCGGGATCATCGTGCAGACCGCGGTGTTCGGCGCGCTTGTCACCGGCCTGGGGCTGACCGAGGATCTCAAGGCCGGCGTCGTGGATCGCTTCCGGTCGCTGCCGATCGCTCGCTCGGCGGTGCTGCTGGGCACACCGCCGCCGACATGGTCATGAACGTCATGACGCTGATCGTGATGCTCGGCGTCGGCGGCGGCGTCGGCGTCGGCGTCGGCGGCGGTGTCGGCGTCGGTGTCGGCGTTGGCGTCGCCGGCCCGAAAGTCCGCACCGGCGCTTCGCTTATTCCGCTCCCCGACGTGCAGCCCGCAATCGCCGCGCTGAGGAACAGCGCGATCCAGAGCGACCGGCGGTTCACCAGTGCACCCCCACGCCGATCGTCGCGCCGGCGACGGAAGTGCTGCTCGGCGCGTTCGCCTTTGCCGCCGCGTATTCGCCGGCGTACCCGAGCCTGAGGAAGAGCGCGGTTCCGAGGTCAACCGTCGCGCCGGCTTGATACTTCAAGACCGCGTAGCCCAGAGGAACCGTCTTTCCCGAGATCGGTCCGAGGAATATCGACGTCGGATAGGTGTAGTTTCCGGATACGCTCGGGTAATACCAAGCGCTGCCGTACAGCGAAACGGGTCTATCCAGATCGGGAAGTTTGGTGATTCCCCCACCGATGCCGGTGATGGTCGGGTAGCCAAGGTAGTTGAAACTCTTGCTGTAGTAGCCGATTCCGACGTACACCCGCGGATCGAACAGTTTGATCCCGGCGTGCGCATCGAAGTCGGTCTCACGCGCGCTCAGCGCCGTGACGTACTCTTGTCCAAGGCCGTTGAACGCCTGTATGCTCTGATATCCGACCGCGGTGACGCAACCAGGGTCGCCAGCAAACGGACAGGTTCCGGTTTGGTACTGACCGGCACCGTTCACCGTGTTGCAACCCGGCGCGCCCGGAGAGCAGAGCACCGAGACTTGCTTCGCACTGTGCGAATACTGGTAACTTCGGTAGTCGCCTTCCAGCAGCACTTTGAGCGAGCCGCCGAGTTCGATCGCGCCGCTCGCGCCGTAGGAGCCCGTCCCGGCGTTCCCGGGACTGATTTCGTTGGAGATCTTTGAAATGACGGCATAGTCGCCGGCGACGAACGCCTCGTTCTTTGGCGTCGTCTGGGGCGCTGGAGTCGGCATCGGTGGCGGCGGTGGAGGCGGTGGCACCATCGTCGGCCTTGGAGTCGGTGGCGGCGGTGCCGGAGTCGGAGGTGCCGGCGTCGGCGGCGGCGCCGCAAGGTAGCGAACGACGACGACGCGCTTGTCCTGCAGCCATTGAACGTACGCGCCCATCCCTTCGGAGATCACGCGCACCGGAACGACGACGGCACCGTGATACATCTCAGGAGGCACGTCGAGCGGACGCTCTTCGCCGTTGATGATGACGACGGCCTTACCGACCGTCACTTTGACGTCGGCTCCGGGTTTGGCGATATCCGCGGTCTGCGAAACTGGATCCCACGACACGGTCGCACCCATTTGCTCGAACATCGAACGCAACGGCACGAGGACGGTGCCGCCCCGCACGAGGGCGGCCAACACGCGGTTCGCTTTCAGTTCGTCCGGCTTCGTGTAGACATGCTGATCGTTGAAGAGAATCGGCACCTCGCCGGAAGGCGGCGTTCCAAATTGGGCGGCCGGCGCGCTTTGCGCGAGCGCAGGCACCGCGCCCACAAGCGCAAACAGCATGAGCGATGCCGCAGCGAGATAACGCCTAGGGACCGAGATCAACACTATCCTCTCCAAGAATGACCGATACGCACATCAAGCCGTCCCAAGGGAATTCGGCAACGCCGCGACCTTCGTACGACAGAGCGCTTCTTCCCTCACCGGCAGTGTCTCTGCGTTAGTTGAAGAGACGATCGACTCCCCCATCCGGCCGGGGAAGCTTTACAACGCTCAGCGGCCGCAGCGGGGTACCGGCGGCGCGTGCCGTAATGCCTCCGGCGATGCCCGCCAAAATTCTCGATGGTCGCGCCCTTGCCGCCGAATTGCGGGAGGGACTCTCGACCCGAGCGCTAGGACTGCGCGAACGCGGTATCCAGCCTCGTTTGCTTGTGGTGGTTGTTGGCGAAGACCCATCGAACGCTGCGTACATTCGCGGCATGCAAAAGCTGGGAACGGCGATCGGCATCGAGGTCGTGGTCGACAATCTGGCGGCTTCCATCGATGACGCGGCCGTACGAACAACCCTCGAGCGGCATGGCAGCGATGCAACCGTTCACGGAATCATCCTCCAGCAGCCGCTTCCCGCGGGGCTGTCGATCCGCCGCATCGCCGACGCGATGCCGGTCGATAAAGACGTCGACGGAACCAACCCGGCCAACGCGGGCCGGCTCGCCTTTGCGACCGGCGCCCGCTTCGTTCCGGCAACGCCCGCCGCGGTAATGCTGTTACTCGAGCGCAGCGAGAAATGGCCGCTGCGCGGATGCGATGCAACCGTAATCGGACGCTCTAGCGTCATCGGCTTGCCCGTCAGCCTCTTGCTTGTCGCCAACGATGCGACCGTCACCGTTGTCCACAGCCGCACAACTGACAGTCAGGCGCACGCGCGCCGTGCCGACGTGTTGGTCGTGGCCATCGGCAAGCCCGAGTTCGTCGATGCGGCGTGGATCAAGCCCGGGGCGACGGTCATCGATGTCGGCACGACCGTCGTCGACGGCAAAGTGCGCGGCGACGTCGATTTCGACAGCGCCGTCCAGATCGCCGGCGAGTTGACGCCGGTTCCGGGCGGCGTGGGCCCGGTCACCAACATCGCGCTGATGCGCAACGTGATCGACGCCGCCGAATCGTCGGTCTGGTTCAGCGAGATCTAGTTTTGCGAAAAGTGCTTCCCGAAAAACTTCTCTTGGTCGGCACGGTCCGTGCCACCGGGCGCGCCTTCAAGTTCGGCCGGCGGCGTGACACGCTTGCGCTCGAGCAACGCACGCAATTGCGGCAAGAGGCGGCGCAAGAAACCAAGTTCGACGGTCAAGCGCTGTTCAGTACTCGACAACTCGAGCAACCGCTGTTTCATTGAATCGGCGACTTGCAGCGCATCGCCGATGAGAAACGACGCCTCTACCGAATCCTCAGGCAGATTGATATCGGCGTGTATTCCAGAAAACTCGACGAGCAGTCGCAGATACTCGCGGAAGGCGTCGCGAATCTCCGAGACGAGTTTCTCCACCGCAGTCGCATCGGCCGAGATCTCTTCGTCCAAGTACGTCGCATCGACCAGCAGGTATGGGTCGCGCTCGATAACGCGTTCTATGCGAAAGCGTCGGCGGCCGAGCGTGCTGATGTAGTAGCGGCCGCCTTCGAGCGGCGTCATATCCGAGATCTCGGCCGTCGTGCCGATTTCGTGCGGCATGACGTTCGGATCGCCCGCCTCATCCCCGTCACGGATCAGGCAGACGCCGAAGTCCTCGCCGCTCTCGAGACATTCCGAGACCAATTTCTTGTAACGCGGCTCGAAGACGTGCAGGTTGAGCACCGCGCCCGGAAAGAGCACGGTGTTCAACGGAAACAATCTCAGGCGGTCCATCGGACCGTATGAGTTAGGCCGGCGTCACCAGCCGCGATTCGCACATTTCCCAATTGATGTTTTCGAAGAAAGCCTCGATGTATTTGCCGCGTTCCGCCGGAGCGTAATCGAGCATGAAGGCATGCTCCCAAACGTCCATCACGAGAATCGGAACGAAGCCGGTGACGTGACCGATCGCGTGCGACTCGATCCAGTTGTTCGAGATACGGCCCGTCGTCGGGTCCAGATACGCGATCGCCCAACCCACGCCCCGCATGCCGCCGACCTTGATGAAGTCGCTCTTCCAGGCCTCGAAGTCACTGGTACCGTCGCTCAGCCGCTCCTTGAGCTTGCTCGAGGGCGTACTCTTTCCCGGAGGCGTCATGTTATCGAAGTAGTGCTCGTGCAGACGCATGCCGTTGTACTCGTAACCCAGCCGGCGCTTGAGCTCGCTGAACCGGAGGTCGTCGCCTTTCCCGTTCTGGGCGCTCTTCGATTCGGCGATCTGCTCGTTCAGAAGGTTGACGTTCTTGACGTAACCCTCGTATAGCCCGAAATGGACTGTGAGCGTGTGGTCCGAGATGCCCTTCAAGCCGGATAAGGACGGCCAATGCCTCGGTTGGTAGCTTTCAAGTAAACTGTTCATGTTCTCCATGTACCCCGGCGCGCGGGCCCGCAACCGGGTCGAGGAGACCGCGCTCGAGGCATGAAAGGGTCGCTTGGCTGGGCTGCCGTCGCATGGCGCTCGTCCGGGAGGGGCATTTCTTTGAAAAATCCGTTGGACTCGCTGACGGGCACGATCGTTTGTGGATTCATCCTGACCGTCGCCCTGTACTACGTCGTTAAGTGGCTTGAGACTGTGGGAGTATCGTAATGGATTGGGTCGCTGGATTAGCACGCTGGTTCCACTACCTGGCCGGCGTCATGTGGATCGGTCTTCTCTACTACTTTAATTTCATTCAAGTCCAAGCGCTGGCCGAAGCCAACAAGAACTCCGAGGGCGCCGGGATCACGAAATACGTTGCGCCGCGTGCTCTGCAGTTCTTTCGCTGGTCGGCGCTCGCGACGTGGGTCATGGGTGTGGCGCTCCTGGCCACCTTCCCAGGCGGATTCAGCGCGTTCACGCTGCATGGCCCGTATGCCGGCATCGGTGTCGGCGGCTGGCTTGGCACGATCATGCTCTTCANNATCTATCCGAATCAAATGAAGATTCTCGGCAAAGTTCCGGCAACCGATGAAGAGAAAGCCAAGGCGCGGCGCATCGCGTTTCTGGCATCGCGCACGAACACGATGCTCTCCATTCCGATGCTCTTCTTCATGGCTTTCGGCCTCACGAATAAAGGGATCGTGGGACTCTAACCCGCGCGGTGGCAAACGTCGAGGAGTACCTCAACCGGATTCATCGCGATCCGTCGCCCTTGTTGCTCGAACTCGAGCAGCAAGGGCACGCGAACGATATTCCGATCGTCTCACGCGAGACCGGCCGGCTGCTCTCGACGCTCGTGCACGCCATGCAGGCCAATCGCGTCCTCGAGATCGGCACGGCCTACGGGTACTCGACGCTCTGGATGGCACTGGCGCTTCCGCCGGCCGGCCACATCTGGACGATCGATCCAGATCGCGCGCGTACCGATATCGCGCTCGGCTATCTGACGCGTGCCGGTAAAGCCGACGCGGTCGATATCATCAATCAACCGGCGCTCGAAGTGCTCAAGACGTTCCCGGTCCGCAATCTCGATATCGTCTTCATCGATGCGCTCAAGGCGGAGTACGAAGGCTATCTCGAACTGGCCGTGCCGCTGCTCAAACGCTCGGGACTCGTCATCGTCGACAATCTGATGTGGAGCGGGCGCTCCGCCGCCGAACCGAAGCCCGGCGACTCGGTCGATACGAAAGCGATTCGCGAGTTCAACAAAATCTTTCTCAACCATCCGCAACTCGACGCGACGATCATCGAGCTCGGCGACGGAACGGGAATCGGCGCCCGCATCGACGAGTGAAGTGAACGCCGGCGACTTCCGCGCGGTGATGCGCCGGTTTCCGACCGGCGTCACGATCGTCACGACGCTCGACGAAGGGCATCCCAAGGGCTTCACGGCGAACGCGGTCGCAAGCGTTTCGCTCGATCCGCCGATGGTGCTCGTCTGCGTCAACCGCCAAGCGCGCAGCCACCCGTTGATCGCACAGACCGGCAAGTTCTGCGTGAACCTCCTGACGCTCGAACAGGAAGCGCTGGCGATCCGTTTCGCAACGCACGGCGAGCGCGACCCTTTCGAAACGCTGACCTATCGCATCCACGCCACAGGCGCGCCCGTCATCGATGACGTCCTCGGCTACCTCGATTGCGAACTGGCCGAAGAGCACAGCGCGGGAACGCATACGATCTTTCTCGGCACGGTCGTCGCCTGCGGATACCGGGATGGCGCGCCGCTTGGCTACTTCAACGCCGGCTATCGGGATTTCGGATGCCGGATACCATAACGGTCGAACACCTGGTGGTCGGAGCGCTCGGCTGCACCTGCACGATCGTCGCCGACCGTGCTGCCGGCACTGCGGTCGTCGTCGACGGCGGCGACGAGCCCGAGCGGATCATCGCGCGGCTCGACGCGCTCGGCGTGCGCGCGACGCATCTCGTGCACACGCACGCGCACTTCGATCACATCGGATGCCTCGGCGAATTACGCGAGCGCACGGGCGCGCAAGGCCTCTTGCACCCGGGCGATCTGCCGCTCTATGCGACCTTGCGCGAGCAGGCGCGCTGGTTCGGTGTGACGCCGCCGGAGATCGTGAAGATCGATGCCGATCTGCGCGACGGCGATCGGCTGAACGCCGGCGCGGCGACGCTCGAAGTATTGCACACGCCCGGACACACGCCGGGCAGTGTCTCGTTCGCACTCTCGTCGCCCGAACGGCCCACGCTGTTGCTGACCGGCGACACGCTCTTTCGCGGCGCGGTCGGGCGTTGGGATATCGGCGGAACGTCGCTCGAAGATATTCAGGCGAGCATCCGTGCCAAACTCTTTCCGTTCGCGGACGAAACCGTCGTTATTCCAGGGCATGGCCCCGCGACAACGATCGGTCAAGAAAAACGCGACAACCCGTTCGTGGGCGCCAACGCTTTCTAGCTCAGGACTAGTGGAGTTTGATCAGCAGTTTTTCGGGGTCCGGAGCGGGCGCGGGCGGAGCGGTTGCAACCGGCATCGCGGCACGTGAAGCCGCGGCTTCGTCGCGCGCTTGCGCGAGCATCGCATCGGTGATCGCCCCCGAGGCGCGTTTCGCTTTGTAGTCGTCGATCGCGGTGCGCAGCGCGGCCAGCGAACGCCCCGGGTAATCTTTCTTCTTTTCGGGATATCCGTCGAGCGCGGCCTCGATCTCGGCTTCGCTGATCGCGTACGCCTGATCGACGGTCTTACCGTGCGCTAAATCGACGAGCAGGCTGCACGTCGCCGTTCCGAAACCGCAGCCGGTCGTGAAGTACGACACGTCCTCGATCACATCGCCGGGGCCTACCTTGATGTAGTAGGTATACATGTCGCCGCACGAGTCGCTGAAGTACTCGCCGCTAGCCATCGGCTGCTCCATCGTACGGAAGCCGGCGCGCTGCTCGACCAATTGCTGGAACTTCGCAAAATTCACGTGACGGTGGATCCCTTCGGTAACTAGCTGGCTTTGATCTCGAACCGGCAAGCATCGCCGCCGGTTGCAATCGACTCAACTTGCGTCATCTCACTCGAGACGGCCTCGCGCAGTACCGTATGGATAATCGAGCAAACTTCCGGGTGTTCGCTGACGGTCTTCGCGTACGGACAATTGTGTTCGCGTAACTCGATCGCGCCGCCGATATCGATCACGTCGGCCTCGACGCCGTTCTCGCGGAGCAGCGTAGCCAACTCGACGGCCCGGCCGCGCGTGTCGGGCGCGGTGATGCGTTCTTTATACTTGGCGACGGCACGTTTGCCCATTCCGTCCATCACCGTCGCCAGTGCCTGGGGGCCAAGGGCGTCCTTGACCTCGCGCAAGAGCGCGTTGAGCATCAGATCGTAGCGCTGCGGAAAGAGCGTCTCGGCCG
>PLDY01000112.1 GCA_003136895.1 Candidatus Erabacter solicola
CTGATCCACGGCATGGCCGACGCCATCATGTCCCCCTGCGCCGTCCGCGACGACGGCTATTAGATCGTTCCGGCCATCGTTTCGCGGAAGGCTGCGGGCGTGGTGCCGGTGATGCTTTTGAAGACGCGCGTGAAGTAACTTTGGTCGGCGAAGCCGCAGTCGGCGCCGATCGTAGCGAGCGAGGCGTCGCCGCCGAGANNGGAATGCGCGCGCGACCGTGACCGGATGGACGCCGCCGACCTCGGCCAGCGTCGCCATCGAGACGGATTCGGTGCAGTCCGCGTTGAGACGGTCGACGACCGCGTGGAACCAGGCCGCATCGCGCTCGCTCGGGCCGGCGGGAACGCGTCCCGCAGCGGCGATCAGCTCGAAGAGCAGCGACTCTATGTGCAGTTCGGATTCCAGCGTGAACTCGGCCAGTTCGCGAAAAATGCGCATGGCGAGCCAGGTCAACTCGTTGCCGCCCAATTCCACCTTCACGCTCCGAAGATCGAGAATACTGCCGAGCCGCTCGTGCCACGGATCGGTCAACTCGATCATGAAGAACACGCTGCCTTCCTCGCCGATCTCGTCCGAATGGCGCAGTCGTGGCGGGTGGACTGCGATTTGAAACGGCTTGTACGCGATCGTTCGGCCTTCGTAGAACTCGGTATAACGGCCGTGCAGTAGCAAACAGAAGTAGGCGGCCTGATGCTCGTGCACGGCGACCACCTTCTTCTCGGTGTGCCGCACGATCGTCAGGAACGCATCGGCGACCTTAACACTCTTGACGATCGCCCCGACAAACTCGCCCGGGACGAGCATCCGAACTTCCGTGGATTCGCTCATCCCGCACTGACCGCGTCGAGGATCGCGTCGATCTCGGCGAGGGTGTTGTGGCCGTGCGGCGAGACGCGAATGCCGGTCGGCCGGTAGGTCGTCACGATCTGTGCCCGGCCGAGCCGTTGCCCGAGTTCGACCGGGTCGACGCCGGGCAGCCGAAACGTGACGATGCCCGATGAGATTCCGGAACCGCGCTCGCTATCGATCTCCGCGCCGAGGCGTCGCAATCCCTCGACGAGATGATCGGTGAGCGCGAGCACGTACGGAGCGATACGGTCCACACCGGCTTCCTCGAGAACGTCCATCGACGATTCGAGCGCGGCCATGCCCAAGAAGTTCTGCGTGCCGCCTTCGTACCGGCTCGCGTTCGGGGCGAAGGGTTGATCGTACGCGAGAAAGTCCCAGATGTTCGCGACGTCCTTCCACCCGCGCCAGCGAACCGCGAGCCGATCTTGCAGCGCCGCGTCGACGTAAAGAAAACTGACGCCGGGCAATGCCAGCAGCCACTTCGCGCCGCCTGCGTAGAGCGCGTCGATGCCGGCCGATTTCACGTCGAGCGGAAAGGCGCCGAGCCCTTGAATCGCGTCGACGCAGAAGAGCGCGCCTCGGGCGTGCGCGACTTCGGCGAGCGCGGCCAGATCGTGCCGGTAGCCGTCGCTGAAACTGACCCATGAGACGGTCACGACGCGCGTCCGGGCGCTCATCAACCCGCGCAGCACGCCGGGCGTCATCCGCTCGCGCGGCGTTCGAACGAAGCGCATGACGACGCCCGACTCGCGCAACGCAATCCACGGGTAGGCGTTGGCGCCGAATTCGTTGGCGGAGAGAACGATTTCGTCACCCGCTTGCCAATCGAGGCCCCGCGCGACGACGTTCGCTCCGTCGCCGGTGTTGCGCAGAAACGCGATCTCGTCGCCGGAGGCGCCGATGAAGCGGCCGGTCCGTTCGCGGATTCGGCCGAGATTGCTCTCGACCGGCACGAAGCCCAGCACTCCTTTAGCAGCTTGACCTTCCACCAGCTCGAGCAGACGGTCGCGCGTGCGCCGCGGCAAGAGTCCGGCTGCGGCGTGATTCAGATAGACGAAATCGCGCGCGTAGACGAACTCGTCGCGGCGCAGCGGGGGATCAGGAACCAGTTGGCGCGACGCTCGGCTTCAGCACGGGCGCCGGCGGCCGGGCGGCCGGCGCCCGGTAGGCGGTCGACACGTGAGCGATCGCCGCTGCCTTGTTGAGCCGTACGGTGGCGCGAGCGACGACGGCTAGTGCGGTCAGCGGAACGTAGGTATCGCCGTTCAATGCGAACGGTGCGCCCGAGAGCTTGAGCGGCATTCCGTTGAGATCTGATTTCAAACTGCCGTTGACGAAGTTCCCCGTCCGGCGGTTGATCGTGACGCGCACGGCGGTCGAGTTCAGAGTGAAGGTCACCAGGCCGTTGAAGGCTTTGGTGAACGTCGCGACGTTCACGAAGACGATCCCGCCGTGCAAGACGGCGCCCGTCTCCGTGGCGCTGCTCGTCAGCGGACGGCCATCGATCAAGACCGAGTACGTCTGATCGGCCCGCGCCGCAGCCGGGAGCAGACCTAGCGCGAGAACGAGACTCAGGCAGCGGGCGGCAGTCGAACGTTTCATGATACGGCCTACTTACTAGAGGCTGCGCGGAAACCCTAGGCGGCTCCGAGCATCTCCTTCGTGTGCCACGCGATGTTTTGCGCCCGGTCACCAACTCGCTCGAGTTCGGCGAGAACGAAGAGCATCATCGTGCCGGCCAGCACGACGCCCGGATCGGTTTGCATCTCCTGTTGCAGCGCCTCGATGCCCCGATGATACAGCTTGTCGACTTCGTCGTCGCGCGCGATCACCGCCGACGCAAGCGACGCGTCGCCTTCGGTGTAGGCGCGCATAACGTCGTGCAGCATCTCGGTCGCAATCGAGGCGATGCGACCGATCTCGACGCGCGCCGGGCGCAACGGCACGTCGGCCATCTTGATCGAGTTCTTCGCGATGTCGACCGCGTAATCTCCGATGCGCTCTAAATCGACGACGATCCCGAGCATTGCGGCGACCTGCAGCAATTCGCCCGCGACCGGCTGCTGCTTCCAGAGCAACTGAATGCAGGTCGACTCGATCTTCCGGCGCAGGTCGTCGATCACGTCGTCGCCGGCGACGACGCGCGCCGCCAAATTCGTATCGCGCTTCTCGAGCGACGAGACGGCAAACTGAAGCGCCTCCGCCGCGAGCGCGCCGAGACGGACCACATCGAGGCGAGTGCCCTGGAGCTGTTCGTGATAGGCGGTGCGCATAGAGTAAGAGTTTGCTCTCCCGCGCGTGCGACCTGCGCGAGGGACCGCCTCGCCGTTCCCGAAATCGACGCGATGTGGAAGTTTATGAAACGATAACGAGTGAAGTCGAAGGCCACGTCGCCGTCGTGACCTTGAATCGTCCGAAGGTTCTTAATGCTCTTAATGCCTTAATGGTTGGCGAATTGCGGCGCGCACTCGCGGCGCTCGATGCCGACGCCGAGGTGCGAGCGGTCATCATCACCGGCGCCGGCGAGCGCGCCTTTGCGGCCGGCGCCGATATCGCGGAACTCAACGCCTTGCCGAACGCCGTCCAAGGTGCCGCGCTGGCGCGAACCGGTCAAGGCCTCACCTTGCAGATCGAGCGGATGCGCAAGCCCGTGATCGCCGCGGTCAATGGTTTCGCACTTGGCGGCGGCTGCGAACTCGCGATGGGCTGCGATTTTCGCATCGCCGGCGACAACGCAAAATTCGGACAGCCCGAAGTTAATCTCGGATTGATGCCCGGTTTCGGCGGTTCGCAACGCGCGGCGCGGCTCGCCGGCCGCGGCATGGCGATGTATCTCTGTCTCTCCGGCGAGACGATTGACGCGCGCGAAGCGCACCGCATCGGTCTCGTCGAGAAGGTCGTCCCCGCGGCCGAACTGATGACCGAAGCCAAGCGCATCGCGACCCTCATCGCGAACAAGGCGCCGCTCGCGGTCGAAGCGACGAAGCGCGCCATCGACGAGGGCATCGCACTCACCACCGCATCCGCACTCGAGATCGAGGCACTGCACTTCGGCACGCTGATCGATACGAAAGACTTCTCCGAAGGCACCAAGGCCTTTCTCGAAAAGCGCCCGGCCAGCTTCAGCGGCAGCTAGCCCCGGCCAGGAGGCGCGGCCAAGCCGCCATCTAAGATGAAGGCCGATGGCGACTCCCCGCGTTCCGGCGATCACGATTGACAGTCGGACCTTACCGACGCACAACCGGAACATTTTCATCCTCGACGCGTTCGATAAGCTGCAGCTCGGCGGCATCCTCGAACTTCCCGAGGAGAGCGATCCGCGGGCGTTACGTAACGAATTTCTGCAACACCGCCCCGGACGGTTTTCTTGGGACGCGCGGAATCTTGGCTCGGGGCGCTGGACGATTCGCATCGAGCGCATCGACGACCAAGCCGACGTCGCGACCTTTCTTTCGCACTGCACGCCGTTTGCCAACGCTCGCGCCGCAACCGTGCGTGCGTTAGCCGCAACCGCGACCGAGCGTCAATACCGACAGAACGAATCCGTCTTCGACGAGGGCGAGATGTGGCCGTATCTGGCCTTCGTTCGTACCGGCAAGGTCGTGCTGACGCTGCTCTCGCCCGATGGCAAAACGCATTCGCTCGGCGAACGCCTGGCGCACGATCCGCTCAACGAAACAGGCTCGTTCGACGGCGGTGGCGCCACCACACGGGCGGAGGCGCTGACCGATTGCAGCCTGGTGCTGTTGCCGCAGGATCCCGTGCTGCACGCGTGCCGTAACGATCCCGAACTCGCCATCGGTTTTCTAACTGACGCATCGCAAGCGCGACGCCGTTCGATCGACACGATCGCCGACCTCGCCTTCGCGCACGTCCTGCAGCGCGTCGCGAAGTTCTTACTCTCCTACGCGCCGGCGACCACCGGCATGGCGCGCGGGCTTTCGGGCATCGAAGATCTCGCGCAATCGCAGATCGCCGCCGCAGCCGGCACGGTGCGCGACATGGCCGCACGCGCGCTGACGCGTTTGAAGAACGCGGGAGCCGTCGAACTCGACCGGGGCCGCGTGCGCGCGCTCGACCGCGTGCGCCTCGAAGCGTTCGCGTATAACGTTCAAGCCCCGCCGGTTTAGACTGCTCTCAACTCCGCAGCGCGGCTAGCGCCTCTTGGAAGGAACGCACGGGGACGACACGGATCTGGCGTTCGGCGGCTACGTCGGCGTAATTCTCGCGCGGAACGAGAAAGACGCGCGCGCCGGCGCGTTTGGCGGCGATCAGTTTCTGCAACGTGCCCTCGATCGGGCGCACGCTGCCATCGGACGAGAGCGCGCCCGTCCCGGCGATCAGGTTCCCGGGTTGATGCCGATCGTCGCGCAACGCGCCGTAGATCTGCAGCGCGAACATCAGACCGCCCGAACTTCCCGCAATGTTTCCCAGCGAGTAGCGCACCGCGACCGGCAGATCCGGCTTCTCCATCGACCGCGAAACGCGGATGCCGAAGCGCGTGCCGGTACCCGTCGCGATCGTGCCGACGTTGAGGCTCAAGTTGCGATCGCCACGCCGCACGGCCACCGCGATCGCGCGCCCGGCCGGCATCCGTCCGATCAGTTTGGCGACGTCGCTCGTCTCCACGACGCGCCGGCCGGCAACCAGCTCCAGTATATCACCCACGTGCAGCGTGCTGCCGACCTTCGAGTTCGGCATGATCTCCGCGACGACGATGCGCTGCACGGGATCGTTGACGTGGAAACCCGCCGCGCGTTCCGCGACGACGGCCGCGACGCTCTGGCTTTGCGTCATCGAGTCGACCAGCAGACGGTCGTACTGCCCCGGCGACTCACCCGCGGGAAGCAGCACCTCTTGCGGCACGACCCGGAACTCGGGCGCAAAGCGCGCCACCAAGGTGAGTGCCGAGGCGCGTGTGACGGTGACGTCGGTTAGATAGAACCGGTCGCTCGGCGGCGCGTGGCCATCGACCGCAATGCGCTGACTGAGGTCGACGGCCGAACCCGGCGCGATGATCCAATACGGCGTCGGAATCAACGCGAGGGTGCCGATGAGTACGGCGGCAGCGATCGCGAACGTGAAAACGCCACGCCGTAGGTTCATCGGAATTTACTTGATCTCGACCGATTCGAGCGCGGCGGTATCGGCTTGCGCGTCGAACGCCAAGCGCTTGCTCTTCGCAGCGGCTTCGGCCAACGGATCGGCGGCGAGTGCGGCCGGTTCCGCCCGCGGGGCGAGCGCCTCTTGGCCCTTCTTCACCGAGCCAAGCGCCGTGGCCAGACGCGCCTCGAGTTCGCTCAATATCTGCGCGGCATACACGTCGGCGCCCTGACGGATCCTGCGCGACTTTTCCTCGGCTTCGCGCAGCACGATCTCCGCCGTCGTTCGAGCCTGTCGCATGATATCGGTTTGATCGATCGCTTCCGCTTGCGCCGTGACCGCCTCGCTGACGATCTGCTGCGCCTTCTCTTGCGCATCGCGGATCACGCGGTCTTTGTTGGTCGCGATGACCTTGGCACGACCGACTTCATCGGGCAGCGTCGAACGAAGCTTTTCGATGAACTCGACGAGCCGCTCTTGGCTCAAGATGCGCATGCCGAACGGCAGCCAGGTTCCTTCGTAGACGTAGGTCTCGAGTTTATCGATGACGCGATAGATCGACAACGTTCATTTCCTCCCTTGGGCTTGTCGTTTGGATTTCATGACTTTGAGAACGGCTGCCGGGACGTACTTCGAGACGTCGCCGCCTTGCAGAAAAACTTCTTTGATGAGGCTGGAGCTGACGAACGAGTAACTGGAATCCGACATTAGGAACATCGTGTCCACCGCGGACAAGGACCGGTTCATGTGCGCGAACGCCATCTCGTTCTCAAAGTCCGAGACGACCCTCAAACCCTTGACGATAACGTCCGCATCCAGGCTTTTGACGAAATCCGCCAGTAACCCGCGAAAATGGGCAACCTTCACGTTGGGGTGCGCGGCCGTAATCGTGCGTAGCATCTTCTCGCGCTCGTCCAGCGTGAAGAGGGGGTTACTCTTTTGCGGGTTCACCACGACGGCGACCGTGACCAGCGAGAAGACTTTGGCGGCCCGCTCGATCACGTCGAGATGCCCGTTGGTCGGCGGATCGAAGGAGCCGGGGTAGATCGCGTGCGCGTGGGGGCCCGATTGACCGTTCACGGTTCCATCCTTACGAACTGAAGCGTCGTTTCGCCGTAGCGCGCCTCGCGCGCGGTCGAAAATCCCGGGCTCGCGAACGGCGAGGCGCCTTCGCGATGTTCGTAGACAAGCACGCTCTCGGCGTCGATCGCGCCGCGCATGCGCAGCGTCCCGAACGTCAGGTGCGGCGGGGGGACGGCGTAGGGCGGGTCGGCGTAGACGAAATCGAACCGTCCCGGTACCCGCCGGGCGGCGGTCTCGGCCGGCGCGCAAATGACGCTCGTGCGCTCGGCGACCCCGAACTCGGCGGCCGTCCGCCGGATCAAGGCTGCCGTCGCGGCATGCATCTCAACGAAGGTGACATGCGCGGCGCCGCGCGAGAGCGCCTCGAAGCCGATCGCGCCGCTGCCGGCGTAGAGGTCGAGCACCCGCGCACCGGCGATGCGCTCGCCGACGATCGAAAAGAGCGCTTCCTTTACCTTGGCCGGCGTTGGGCGCACGGCGTTGCCGCGCGGCGCCGGAACGTCGCGATTGCGCAGTTCGCCGCCGCTAATGCGCATCGGCCCCATCCTCGAAGATGACCGGAGCGATCGGATCCTTGACCGTATCGATCCAGCGCGAATCGCCGAACCACTCCCACGCGATCGCCGAGAACGGTACGGTGCCGAACGAGAGCAGCTTGTCGTGGAACGCACCGAGCGGCGCGGCCGGACCATTGCGATCGCGGTACTGCGCGAGCAACGCCTCGATCTGCATCTTGCCGGTGAGATAGTCGATCGCTTGTCCCGGCCCGATTGCAAAGCGGGTCCCTTCGCCGTACGCGGTCGCGCGATCGATGCCGGCGTTACGCCCGAAGTAGGCAATCGCTTGCGGCAAGGTCATCGCTCCCGTCGCGAGCCCCACATCGACGCCGACGCGCGTCGCGCGATGGCGCATCAGATGGATGACGGCCCGCCGCCCGGCCGGATCGTTATCGTAGAGGCCGTTGCGCATCAGCATCTCTTCGCCGTAAAACGCCCAGCCCTCGCTAAAGACACCGTCGCCATGCAGCCGCCGGATGTAATCGCTTTGATGGTTTGCGATCGAGAACTGCAGGAAATGTCCGGGGATGCCCTCGTGAGCTAGTACCGGCAGCACCGCTTCGCGCGCCTGCGCGGCGAAGAAGCTCGTGTTCTTCGGATCGTAATCGGGCACGAAATAGAAACCGGTCGGATCGGGATCGAACGGACCGGGCGGGTTCATGAATCCGCCGGGATTGACCGCCGCCAGCGCCTTGGGCAACTCGACGATCTTGAAGGCCCCGATATACGACGGCACCGTGACCAGCTGGTGCGAGCGCACGAACGCGCGCACGCGCGCGGTCTGCGCCTCATAGTACGCCAAGAACTGCGACTTCGTCGTGAAGAGCGGCTGATGCGGCGCAGGCGCGTCGAAACGCTCGCGGTTCGCTTCCCAGCCTTCGAGCGCGCGGTCGCGCGTGAGTTCGGTGGCGGCCATCGCGCGCAATTCGCGCGCCGTATACGGCAAGAGCAGCACGCGCCGCAGAAGAAAATCATATTGACTCGCGCCGACCGCGAAGCCGCCGGAGTGCCACGACGTCTTGTTCGCATCGACCCATCTGCGGAAGTCGTGCAAGGCGGCGAGCGCATCGTCGCGGGCGGCGAAGAGCGCGGCGCGATCGCCGGACGAGATGCCCGGGGTCAGCGCCAGCAGGCTCTGCGTGAAGAGTGCATCCCCGCTTGCGATATCTTCGGAGGCAACCTCCGCGAACTCGCGGACCGGAGCGGTGAGATTCGTCTTCCCCGTTGCGAGAACGCCGCGGCAGGCGCGCAAGCGCGCCGTCGCGTTGTGTGCGCGTTCGGTATTCGTGCCGCGCGCCTTCTTGACCAGCGCGAAGATACCGTTCGAACATGCGCCCTCATAAGTTGAAGGGTCGCGCGCGAGATCCTTGAGGTAGACGCGGCGCCACCAGTCGCCTTCAATATCGGCCCGCAGTAAAAGGTAGTCGATTCGCTCGGCGACGCTCGTTCCGCCCGGAGCGAGCGCGGCCAACTCGTCGCGGAAAGCACGCAAGCGCGTCATGTACGCGCTCTGCGCGCCGGCTGAAAAATCCGGCAGGCGCGCGGAGCCGCGATGGATCCCGGCGTCGTCGGCGCCGACCGGATCGGCATCGAACGTCGCCGCGTAGTAGCGGTGCGCCAGATTCTGCAACGCCGACGCCGTGGAAGGCGCGGCCGACGCGGGCAGGGCACTCGCCGCGAAGGCGAACGCACACGCCAGGACGGCCGCCCTGAAGATCATCCGGGAGGCTTCGCCGCCCCGGTGAGGTGCCCTTGAACGAGCTTCGGCAACTCGTCGAGCGCGTGAATGACGAAGTTCGGCGGTTCTACCTCGGGCGGATAGCCGCGCGCTTCCCAATCGAACCACACTGCGCCCAAGCCGGCGGCGCGCGCACCGCCGCAATCGATGAGCGGATCGTCGCCGACGTACCAGACTGCATCCGGCGCCAGTTCCAACTGCTTCGCGAGCAGCTCGAACGCTGCGCGCGACGGTTTTCGCGCGCCGATCCGTTCGCTCACAAGCACCGGTCCGTCGAAACCGATCAGACGCGCTTTGGTCTCTTGCAATGGGCTCCAGCCGTTGGTCAGGAGCGCGTAACGCACGCCAAGCGAATCGAGTTCGTCCAGCATCGCGCGTGCTCCCGGCAGCGCCGTCACGAACTCCGGCGCGCGTAGCGCGACCTCGTCGCGAAAGCGCGCCGCTTCGTCGAGGTTGCTCGCGCCCGGACCGACTAACTGCAAGAGCACGCCCCCGATGGCGGTCTCGACGGCGACGTCGCCGTTGCGATAGGATGCGAGCGCCGTGTCGAAGACCGCGATCGCATTCGCGGCATCGTACGGCAGGCCGCGCGCGGCGGCGAGACGCTGCACGATCTCGAGACCGACGGTTCGTTCGAGTTTGTTATCGAGCCCGAGCGTGTGATCGAAATCGAAACCGATTGCGAAGTTCATGAACCTCTCTTACCCAAGCCGAAATTACGAGCTGACAAAGAGCGCGCGCGCACCGGTCGCTTCGCCGAGTATCTCGCGTAGCATACGATGCTCGGGCCGCTTTAGACCCGGGTCGGCGAAGATCAGCGCCTCGGCATCTTCCTTCGCGCGCACGTAGAGCGCGAAATCGTCGACCAAGCTGCCCAGCAGCACGCCCCCCTCACCGGACTGCACCGTCCCGGCGAACTCGCCTGCGCCGCGCAGCTCCAGATCCGCTTGGGCGATCTTGAAGCCGTCGCTGGTATCGGCCAAGATCTGCAAGCGTGCGAGATCGCTGCGGTCCTCGGGGGAGACGAGCACGCAGAACGAACGCTCGGCGCCGCGGCCCACACGGCCGCGTAGCTGGTGCAACTGCGCGAGACCGTAGCGATCCGCGTCCAAGATCACCATCACCGTTGCATTCGCAACGTCGACTCCGACTTCGACCACGGTCGTTGCCATCAGGACGTCGACTTCACCGCGGACGAAGCGTCCCATCACCTCGTCCTTCTCGCGCGACGGCATCCGCCCGTGTAGCAACTCGACGCGCAGATCCGGGAAGACCTTCTTCCGCAGCACCTCGAGTTCGGCGATCGCGCTGGTCAGCGCGAACTCGGATTCGTCGATCGCCGGCGCAACGACGTAGGCTTGCCGCCCGCGCGCGACGTTCTTGCGGACGAAGTCGTAGGCCAGCGTCTTGCGGCTCTCGCGCAGGACGTAGGTTTCGATCGGCGTGCGGCCCGGCGGCAATTCATCGATGGTCGATATATCGAGGTCGGCAAACTTCGTCTGCGCGAGCGTCCGCGGAATCGG
>PLDY01000161.1 GCA_003136895.1 Candidatus Erabacter solicola
GCCTGCGGGTCCCGACAAATATATCTGGCATAATGTCGGAGGAACCTGGACCAACGTCCCAGGCCTGGCTTCTCGCATAAGCGTCGGGCCCGACGGCACGTTGTATGCGATCAATTCCGGTGGCGGAGCGTATGCGTATAACAGCGGGGCGTGGAATGCCCTTGGAGGCGGCTGTCGGGATGTGACGGCGGCCGCGGATGGCTCGGTGTACGTTATTTCCAACGGCGGCGGCGCCGACGGAGCGATCTGGCATTATTCCGGCGGGGCGTGGACGCAGCAGCCCGGTTCTGGGAATCGTCTTGCTGCGTCTTGGGATACTCACACCTATAGCCTGCCCGGCGGCACTATCACCCCCGGCGGCTTTTATGTGATCAACTCTCAGGGATCGATTTACTACTTGGGCGCATCGGGTTATATCCAGATACCGGGCGCAGGTTCGGCGGTTGCGCCGATCGCGGGCGGGCTCTTTGTTTTGGGTTATCCGACCGATCCGAACGGCAACGTTCTGTATTACTACAATTTGGATGCACCCGGCTGGAGCGTCAAAGGCGGCGCCGGCGTCAGTATCTCGGCGAATGGCAGCACGCTGTACATTATCGGTGCGTCGGGCGGCATCTATGTATCTGCGATCACTGTTATCCCGCCCCCAACCCCATCGCCGTCNNGCCATCGCCCCCGTCTGGTATCGCCGCGTCGTTCGCCCTCACGCCATTGAGCCCCCAGCCTTTGCTCGAGGGTAACGTCACGAATGGCTTTACTTTGGTCGGACCAATAAACGGCGTATTCTCGCTCACTCTGAAGGATCACAGCGGCAACGTTATACCACCGGCTTCGTGGCCCGCGGTCAGCGGTTCGTGCACGCCCAACAAGGCGATCTGCTTCGCCCCATCTAGGCAGCCGGGTCTCATGATCCTGGTGAACAATCAGGAGCAGCGGGGTTCGTCGCCGGTCACGCTGACGATCTCGAATAGCGATGGCTCGTCGCTCACGACAAACTTTCTCGTCAATAACTCCTCGATCGTGTACGTTGCCGACTCAGCAGCCAACACTGTTCGGATGTACGACGAGGACGGGAATCTGATACCCGCTCCAGCATCGTTTACGCTTGGCAACGCTCCGGTGGCGATCGCCGCCGATTATTCCTCGGCTTCGCTTCTCGTTGCCGGCGCCGACAATTCGATCGTCTACTACAATCTTGACGGAACCCAGAACGCTCTTCCGCCGCAGCCATATCAAAACGTCGCCGGCCCCTCTGCGATATTCGATACTCAGCTATTTCCACAGGAAATCGCGATCGCAGACTCAACGAGCAACACCGTCACGATTTATGACCTGGCCACGGCGAATCAATACGCGCTCTCGCCGGGAACGTTTGCCGGACTGCAGCAGCCTAGCGGGATTGTGCGGCCCTTGTTTGCCGGGCTCGGCCTCGGTTATCTCGTCTCTAGCAGAGGAAATAATAAAGTATTAGCGTTCAATTCCGGCGGCGACCCGATCGCACTCTCGGGCGGATTTCCGGGCCTCAACGCTCCGAGCGGCCTCGTTGCCTCCGAGTTATTATCACGGGTCTGGGTCACCAATGCAGGCAACAGCACTATAAGCGTCTTCGATAGCGCCGGTAATCCGGTTTCGGTAAGCGGGTCGTTTCCCGGGCTCAGCGCTCCGAGCGGAATAACGGCGTCCTCCTCGCTGTACGTCCTCAATGGTGGAAACGCGACCGTTACAGTTTACGATTTCAACGGCAATCGCTTGAGCACACCTGGAAGTTTTCCCGGTCTGATGAAACCGACATCGATCTTGATTATCCCGCCGGTCGTATTGACATTTGGCTGACGATGAACGCCGGCGCACGACAGCGTGCGCCGGACAAGAGTATCCTCTGGCCCGCCGCTGTAGCCGCTCTTACCGCGGCTGGACTGCTAGTCCCTAACGGACCCGCCTGGGTTGGACGACTGGGCTTCGTCGCGAACCTCCGGCAATTGAACGGGCGGACAATTTCGCTACTTTATGGAGTGCATACAACATCCACACCGTTTGCTCACCATTTCCAGCACCGTTAAACACATTGACGCCCGCGGGTGAAATCTTTACCTGTGAGGATTCATAGACTCTAGGTTCCTCATTACGTTGCTGCTCATCCTTAATGAAGGAGAGCGTTTGTTCGACCTGCTTCCAATCACCCTTCTGCGCAAAAAACAACAATTGCCAGGCAAGTAATTTTCCCGACGTTATCGGTACCAGATCCATACCTTTGGTGAACCCAATACTTACGACGCGATGTCCATTCCATACAAAACTTCCATACTTCATTAACGCCGCTATGGTTTGACCGTATACGCTAGGATCGACTCCTTCCCAACCGGCGGCGGTCGGGCCAAAATTAAACTCCGACAAGCCAAGGTATATTTGTGACATGCTTTTGTCTTCAAACATTTCAGCATAAACGTTCTGACCATCAAGATTCCACGTCATCCTTCGCGCAATAGCATGTTCTAGGATACCTTCATCGTTTCGCCATCTTTTTGCGTGGATCGTATCTCCCCGCGACTTCGCTACGCGGATCATTTCCGTTAACGCTTGCGCAACGTACGACTGGGTGAGGATATCATAGGTATCCCAAAAGCGTCCCTCACGGTAATGCTCGAGGCGCACGTTTCTGACCAAACCGAACTTCGGAACAAAATATGCGGGACCTACGCTTGCATCCATGAGGCCGGCGACTTGCTTGTACGTCGAGGAGACAAAAGATGGAGCGTTTGCTTGTTGAGCGTACAGCGCCCAGGCGAGGATGATGCTTGCCTGGCCATCAATTTGGTCCGACATTTCGGTCTGTCCGGAAGTCAGAACGTAATGCGGCACACGATTGAGTCCCGCTTGCTTCGTAATATCGAGAGTATATTGAAGCACTTCCCTTGCGCGCTCGAAATTGCCGGTGCTAAGCCACAGCTTAACAAGCGCTCCGCCGGTGCGTGGAAAATAACTTAGGACGTAATCCCTTGTCAAGGACTCTAAGAAGAATCCTGAAGGGTTGCTCCCACCTTGTCTGGATTCAATGTCCGCATAATTAAACGAATAAAAATTCCGCCACCATGGTGAGTCGAGCTCCTCTCTCACAGCTGCTTTATCGGCATCGGTGGAGGGCGCCTCGATTGCAATAGGTTCTTTCAGACCTGCTCCGCTAACCGGAAAGTCGTCGACAAATGTGAAAGTTCCGGCGTCATAATCCCATGGCATCGACGCAACGATGAACGCGATCCCATTTGTGGGATTCAGCGCAACCGCGGGGGGCTCCAGCAACCTGCCGGAGATGGGTTGCCAAACGGGAGCGCTCTTGCCTTGGGAATCAAATCTTGAAAACCAGACTTCATTATCGCCTCCTCTGACAAAGGAGTATAGTCTGTTCGCCCTTGAGTCAAAGATCAACGACGGCGTCGAGATCGTATTTCCCGATATGTTGCTAAACGTTTTATAAACCGTGCCGTCAGGGTTTAAAGTCTCGAACCATAAGGTATCGTTCGAAGCTCGCACCAAGATTTGAATTTTCTGTAATGAGTAATCCCAAGCGGCGGCTGGAGAAGAGGGCGTAGTCCCTGGGACCGAAACCCAATCTCTAAAGAAACTTCCGTCCGTATTCAGCGTCGCCAACCACAGATTGTCATCCGACGATCGCCCCAGTATGTCGATTTTGTTTAGCAGCGGATTCCACACTAAGGCCGGGGGGGACGCGAGAATTCCCGACAACTCCTTCC
This sequence comes from Candidatus Erabacter solicola, assembly GCA_003136895.1. GTDB lineage: Bacteria > Vulcanimicrobiota > Vulcanimicrobiia > Vulcanimicrobiales > Vulcanimicrobiaceae > Erabacter > Erabacter solicola. The sequence continues at coordinate 3,750 of PLDY01000161.1, forward strand.
AGTTCGAATAAAGGGTTCCATCGGTATTAAGCGCGGCAAACCAAAGATTGTTGTCAGACGAGAGCACAACTATGTCGATCTTATGCAGCACGGGATCCCACACTAAAGCCGGAGGCAAAGGCGTGCCACCTGCGACGTCAACGAAGGGAGTAGTAATGATCTTATCTTGATTCACTGCGGCAAACCAGAGCTTGTTATTCGAACCCGCCACCGCGATGTACACTTTATTCGTGTCCGGACTCCAAACAGCCGCGGGCGCTGAAACAGTCTTCCCTGGGATCACCGTCCAATTTGCCCAAGCGGCGCTCGGTGTCAAGAAAATCAAGCCCAACAGAATAGCAGCTGATATCAAACGCACAGCACCCAGTTACCCAAGTGAAAACGCTGCAGGCCATAAAGGCTCAAATGAGGATTGACGTCGTGGATGACCTTCGTGCGCCGCGCGACGACATTTGCAATTCCGCCCGTTAACACGACCTTCGCATCACCGCCTAACTCGGCGCGAATTCGCCGGATGAGCGTTTGGGTCTGTCCGAAAAAACCATAAACGATCCCTGGCTGCAGCGCCGGGATCGTGTCCGTCCCTAATGCGTGACCCGGCGTCTCCAACGCGATCTGCGGAAGCTTCGCGGTGCGCTCGACGGACACGCCGATTAGTGTCAGCAACAAACCTGTAAAGCCAAGAACCCAGAAAAGACTACGTTGCCAACCGTCCCTAATACGTAAGACAATATCCGATTATGGTTGCCGCAATTGATAACCGTAAAGATCAGGCCGAATGCGATGAGCGCTCCGCCCAAATCTAGGCTCACGCCGAAATTACACACGCGTCTGGACTTGGCCTAAAGCTCTTTACCGGGACAAAATCCCAAGGCATGTCCAGGTCACCGTACGGCGCTGAAACATAGGCCCGAGTTATACCCTTCAGCCCTTCGCCATAATGACAAAGGCTTTGTCCCTCAGCTTTCACACGCTCTAACATAGCCATGTTCATAGCGTGAGTCAAGCCCCGAGTTTGCTGTAAATTGAGGATCTGATTCAGATAGGACTCGACCACCCGCGCCACAAGATTTTCGGCGGCTTCTGGAATTGCGCTCCGTGATGGGGTAGACTCGAATTGGGCCACTGCTGGTTCCTTTCGGTGATTTTGTGCAAAGAAAATCTTCCGAAAATCGGCGGTGGTCTCCGCCTTTTACAGCACTACAGGGGCGCGACCCTGGCGGCTACCGAACTGCAGTGTTTGGGATGCTATCTGAAGACATGCGCCGTCGATCCTCACTGCATGGACCTGCTGACGCCGGAGTTGGTCTATACGAATGTGCGAGAAGTCTTGGCCGCGTGCAAATAGGTCTGGTCGTGCCCGAGTTTCCGCCCGATACCGTTGGCGGTGGAGGAACGGTCTTTGAAGGGCTCGCACTCGCATTGCACGCGCGCGGCCATGAGGTGCGCGTTCTAACGTCCGCAACGGTCGGGGGCCCACCGTGTGAGGACTTTCGCTACCCCTTCCCGGTGGCGCGGGTCAAGCAATTCAAGCACTTCACTTCGCAGTATCGCACGTACATGCCACCACTCCCGCAGGAGCTCTTTCGGGTCAGAGACTTCTTACGAGGCTCCGACGTCTATCATCTCCACGGCTACGGCGTGGCATTTGTCGACAGCGTGTTTCGCTTCTTGTGCGACCCAAACAAAACGGTCTTTACCAGTCACGGCATCCCCTATACCGCTCCGCGGGCCGGGGGCCTGTTGAGCGCGGCATACAAGCTGTACGACGTTGCCTTTGGCACCAACGTACTCAAGAGGAGTTGCCGCCTCACGGCGGTCTCTTCGTTCGCCGCCGAGCAAGCCGAAGCGGCGGCCGGCCGGCCGGTTGAAGTCATCCCCAACGGATTCTCTGTGACAGTTGCACGTCAAGTAGCAGACCCCGAGCTGCGAGAGTTCATGTCGAACGGTCCCTATATTCTTTGTGTGGGACGTATCGAGCCGCTCAAAGGCTTCGATCTCGTCGTACGCGCGCTCCGAAGATTGCGCGACAACGGCTCCAGCCTGCGCTTGATCGTCGCCGGCTCAGACAACTCGCAGCAACCGTCGCTGGCGGGGCTCGTTGCAGAGTTGGATCTTGCTTCACAAGTGTATTTTTCCGGCAGGCTTGAGCGGTCGGTGCTGATGGCACTCTACCAAAATGCTGCGTACTGCGTTGTGAGCTCCTACACCGAATCATTTTCGCTGGTGACGCTCGAGGCGATGAGCCAAGGAACGCCCAGCGTATTGTCGGCGGTCGGCGGTATTCTTGACATCGCTCGAGATGGCGAGAATGCGATCCTATTTTCTGCTGGCGACGTTCCGGGCATCGTCGCCGCAATAGAGCGGCTCGAATCATCGCCGGCGCTGCGCGAGAGGCTCGTGACCGACGGACGATCGACCATTGCAAGATTTGGCTGGCCCGAGATCGCGGCCAAGTACGAAGCGACATACATGGCGTGCGTGCCCGCGCAACACCAATTACAATGACTTCCAGCCATCGTACCGAACGTGCGCCAGCCATGTCGCGCGATGCCGCGGAGCCGTCGGCTGAAGTTTCGGTCGCCATCATCTGCATAGCTCCCCTGCGTAACGCTGCGATCCTCGGGGGGACGTACTCAGCGGTACTTGGCGAGGGTTTGTGCGCCGATGGAACGCGCGTCGAACTCTGGACCAGAAAGAGCGCGGAGGTGCTAGCGGAGCTCGACGTGCCCGTGCGGCAAATTTGGCGCTCCGGTGCTTTGGCGTGGCTTGACGTTCTTAAAGCGGTGCTAAAGATTCGCCCGCGGGTAGTCCACCTTCAACACTATTTCTTTCTCTTCGGAAACGGAGCCGCTGGAGAGCTCTCTGCGATGCTGCTCATGCTGAGTTTGGCAGTGTTGGGCACTCGCGTCGTGGTGACGCTCCATGACGTTCCAGGCAAAGAGCAGATAACTGCCGAGTACGTAAAACTGCACAAGTATGACTATCCCGCTTTTTTTGTCCTGGCCGGAATCACGACGCTGATGTACCTACTGGGAAAGTGCGCAAACGAAATAATCGTTCACAACGAACTCTTCGCGGGCCGCCTCGTTAAGTTTGGCGTCGATCCGCGCAAAATCAACGTGGTTCCGTTCCCTCTCCCGCCGTCGAAGCCCGTGGACCGATCGAGTGCCCGGGAAACACTTGGGTTAGACGTTGCGGGGCGCGTCGTGCTCTTCTTTGGATATGCAACCGGGTATAAAGGCATAGAACAGCTCCTGGGCGCGTTCGAAATTCTCGAGGAGCGCGGCTCGATGGTGCGTCTGTTGCTTGGGGCCGGCGTTCATCCAAAGATGGGGGCGACACCGAAATACGCGGAGTATTACTCTGCAATGGAATCCAGAGCTCGCGCTATTGGATTGGTGAATTTCGTGGGATTTATCGATCCCGCCGATCTCGATACGTATATCTCGGCGGCGGACCTGGGAATCTTGCCCTACGTCGAATATCACGGTGCGAGCGGGCCGCTCTACTACTACTTGTCGCATCAACGGCCGGTCCTAGTATCAACACGGATATCGGAACATACCGCGGGCCTTCGTACCGGGACGTTTGGAACCACTCCAGACGAGATCGCGCTCGCGATTTGTCGTTTCTTTGAGGAGGAGCCGTTTGCGGAGGTCGTTCACCGTGAGTGCGCGCAGCTACGCGCGACGTTATTTTCCGATGCATATTTGACGCTCACGCGCGAGGTTTACAGCAAAGCGCTAAACTCGTCATTTTCGGGCGCGGCATGAAGCAACGGATACTTCTTAGGGTCACCACCGCACTGGTTGTATTTGGGGCGATTCTGTTCTTGTTCCGCCAATATTTTGGTCCGAACGGCTTGTTATACGGCGACTCGAACCTGCAGTGGGACCGGTCGCTGCTGGATGCGGCGCTCGCGCAGCTCGCTCATTCGTGGGCCCCAGCGTTGGGCGGCGGTCGCCCCTCCATCATTATTAATTACACCACCTCGGCGTTGACGTTACTTCAGGAAGCGGTTTCGTTCGCAGGCATTCCGCTCTCGACGGTCTTGGTCTATCCGGCGGTGCTCGGCGTGGCATACGCGGGCAGTTGGGTTGCAGCTCGGAGGATATCCGGGAGTGCCGTGTCGGCGCACACGGTCGCGATCTTCTTTATCGGAAATCCGTGGATCTGGGATCGGGTTTTGCTGGGTCACATCGCAATTATCGCCGCCGCCTCGGTTACGCCTTGGATATTGGCCGTCATTGTTTATCGCGATAGGCTCCGCGCCGCATTCGTGCCGCTGCTCTTCGCCGCGTGCGGTATCATGTTGTGGTGCGATACACGGATATCGTACATGATCTTTGTCGGACTCGTCATCCTCGGCACGTATTGGATCGCTTCGTCGCTTCGGCACCGCCGGCCGATCCAGACGTTCGAGGGCGTCGCGCTCTTAGTCTCCCCGATTGCGGCGCTCTTTCTCAACTCGTGGTGGACGCTGCCGTTCTTACAACTGGCAGGCATCAATCCAGTGCGGCCGTTTTTTCCGCCGCTGGAAGACGTGCTGAGCTACAGCCGCTATGCCGACTTTTCTCATAACCTGGTGCTTTCCGGCTCGTTCCTGCACTTTTCGTGGGATCGCGCCGGCACGCACGGTACGCTGGCGTTCATTTGCTGGTACGCGGCAATGCTCGCTGTGATCCTAACGGCTTTGTTTTCGGGCACGAGTTCGCGGACGCTAAACATCATCTTACGCCTAGGCATCGTTGCGTCGCTCTTGATCAGTATGGGCGCGGCGCTGGTCCCGCCCGACACGGCGTTGTGGCTGTACGCCCACGTGCCGATGTCGGCATTCTTCAGAGACCCTAATAAGCTCGCGTTCATTGCCGTCCTTTGCATCGCGATCTTGCTGAGCGTAAGGCTGCGTACGGCCTCCGTGCGCTGGCGCTTTGGTATCATGGCCGCAGTGGTGGTCGCAGTCCTGCCGGTACTAGGTGGCGATCTGCGGACTACCGACGGTACCGGTCTTCAATCGTTCACCGAGCGGAGCAATTTCGTCGACGTACTCCATTTCATTACGGCGCGACGCGGATTTCCCAGTTTTCGCGTCGCGCAAATTCCGCCGTGGACTGCGGAGGTGTCGCTCAACCCGGGCGAGCACCCGGTCGCTGAGCCCTTCGTTTTTCAGTATACGGTCCCGACGATGGACGCGAAGCTAATTAGCGTAGCCAGCGATATGAACATAAGCGCGTGGCGCGTCTTCGAGGACCTGTATACGGGCACGGATATTCATCCGGACCAGAGTCTTGCCCGTTTAGGGGTCAAATATCTTATTTTGAATGACTCGGCAACACTCTCCGCCGGAGCGGCAAACACGCCGTTTTTTAACGTTTCCTCGGTCGTCGTGAAACATGCATTGGATGCAGCAAAGTTCAAAGAGGTGTATCGCTCCGGCTCGCTGAGCGTGTTAGAGAATCCCGCTTTCGATTCGCTCGCGCGGGGCATTGCGGGCCCCGTGATTGACGGGGCGCTCCCAGAACACATTCGCGCCGTGCTGCCGCTCTCCGCGATCGGCGATTCGGTGGAAGCTGTTGATTCGCGTCACCGGAATTGGCCGTTTACAACCATCGGCATAGGCTCCAGCGATCGCGACGCTTGTCTCTCGCGCACTCCCCGGAGCGCGCTTCTCCTTGCTTCAGATCACGTGACAGCATATGCGGATTGGAAAACGCATTGGGTCGACAGTGACTATCTCCAGCAAGGAACCGGCGACCCGGTGCTCAGCCGCCTGCTCGCGAACTATCCCTTGCCTTATGCGTTCACTGCCTCCAACGCGGAGATGTCGTTTACGCTTGACGTCCCGGCCGGCACGCGCGTAGCCGTGGAAGGCGCGCTGCTGGCAGAGCCGGCGCGCGTCGATTATGCCATAGACGTGGGGACCTGGAAGGCGCTGCCGCTACCGCCCCGAGTTTTGGGATGGACTGAACTCGAACGGGTCACCGCAGGCCGACATCGGATTACGATTCGCGGCAGCCGCGTCGGCACCGTGTTGCGAGCAATTGCGGTTGAACCGCTCCAGCGCTGCACAGAAGGATATCTGGCCGAGCGGCCTTTTCCGGTTTCGTCGATAGGTGGCGTAGGATGGGTCGTGCCATCATCATTCAGCGCGCTCACGCTCACGGAGAAAAGCGGCAGATTTTCGTTTGAGGCGCGGAATATTTCGTTGAACTCAGCCGCCGTCTCCGAGCGACTTCGCGCGCACGCTACTATTGCCGGCCCCGGGGCAGACGGGATACTCCTAGATCACTTGACGACACCGATCGGCGTGCCGTTCAATGTGCTGCTCGGCTACCATCGCGCCGAATTCTTCGCAAAAGGCGCGCCGATTGCGGCGTCCCCATGGACCCATCTTTTCAACGGTGATCCGACTGGGGAGGCCGGCGCCGCACGCTTTCAGTTTGACCCGCGCTACACTGAGGAAGGTGCGGCCGCTGCATTGTCCGGCATTGCGCCGGGCTCAGCCATATTGCTGCGATTGCCGTTCAGCGGGACGCCCGCCGGGGCGGAGGTTCGCGTCTATCAAAAAGGACTCGTGCTGGCTCGATATCCGCTCTCATCGGGCCCCGCGTACCTGACCATGCCGGCTTATAGCGACAGCATCCAAATCACGGTCCACCGAGAACGTGCGCGTGGATCGCTCGTCCTCGAACCGCCGCAAGTCTTTCTTGGCGTGGCCTTAGGAGATGGGGTTCTAGATCTACCCGCCGGCGCCGTACGCGCTCCGGCAGGCCGTTCCCTCGCTTACACACATCGCGGCGAACTCGTCAGCTCGTTGCATATGTTTAGCGACAATCGCGCGCTCGTCGCGACTGAGACGTCCGAGCCGTATACCACCGCTCGCGGCGCGCAGGGCCTACTCGTGTATTCGGGGTTGAACAGCAGCATGAACACTCGGTGTGCACTCACGATAACGTATGAGGGCGCCGGCGGCCCGCTCAGCCGCAACGTCGCGGACCTTGACGTCGGGAGCGGCCCGACCAATGGACGTATTTCCATTCCGATTTTGCCACGGACGACAGCTCTGTTACCCCGTTTTGATTGCGAAAATGCGAATGCCGCTCTCAGCCTGGCATCCGCCGAGTTGATTTTCACGGCGAGCCCTGAGACGGGCATGCTGCTCGATATTCCCTCCAATGCTCGGGCTAACGCGAAAGCTCCGGCAGTTTCACTCGATACCATATCGCCGGAAGAATTCCGAGTTTCTGGTCATCCGGCCAACATTGTTTCGCTATCTAGTTTCGATCCGGCTTGGCAATTCGGGAACAACGACCACTTTATCGTCAACGGATCGGAAAACGGCTGGATCGACGCCGGTGGCGACCGCATCCTCTATACGATCCAGCGCCAATATCAGAAAGACATCAGTATCGCGCTCTGGTTATGGTTGCTGCTCGCGCTCTCCGTTCCGGCAATGTTCTTTCTCAATCGTCGCCAGTCGGGCGAGCCCGTCCCCGAATGAATGAGTGGGTGCGCCGACCTCGGTGTCGCTCGGCATCGCGGGCACTTTCACACTGCGCCGGCGATGAACGTTCGGATCCTTAGCCTCGAACCGAGCTATTATCCGCGCGTCGGAGGCGGGGAAAAACTGGGACACCGCTTCAACAGCGCCTTCGCCCATCAGGGCGCTCGCGTTCTCGTCCTGACGTCCGTTCCGCCTATATCCGAACGGCGCGAGATGGACGGCGTCATCGTGGACTACGTGCGCGCGTGGCGCTTCCTCGGCTTTCCGTGGTTCGGTTTGAGCGATCTCGTTCGCACCGTTCGCGAACTGCGCCCGACGTTCGCACTGCTTTACGGACCGAGTCCCTACGATCCAATCGCGGCGATCGTTCTCCGATTACTCCGTTGCCCGTTCGTCGCGGTTTATCAAGCCGACTTCAACGAGCGACGTCTTGCGGCGCGACTGGCGACGTGGCTTCACAACACGCTCGCGCTGCGCGCCGCGCATGCGATCGCGTGCACGACGCAACGGATGGCGGAACGCTTGGCCGCGCGAGGTTTCAGTACGCGCACGATTCTAGCGACGCCGGGCGTGGATGAACGGTTTTTTGAAGGAGCGATCGGCGAGGGCGATGGGGCAATGCTTTTCGTCGGCGCACTGGATGACGGTCATGCTTACAAGCGGCTGGACCTGCTCCTCGATGCGGTCGCGTTGCTGAGCGCGGAGGATGCATCGGTGCGACTGCGCGTCGTCGGTGACGGCAATCGCCGTGCGCTTGCGGAGCGGCGCGCGCGCGACCTCAATATCGTCGACCGCGTCGAGTTTNNGACGACGACGCTCTCGCGCGCGAGTATTCGTCGGCTTCGGTCTTCGTTCTGCCTTCACCAACCACGCAGGAGGGTTTCGGTCTCGTCTGCCTTGAGGCGATGGCCAGTGGCCTGCCGGTCGTCTGCAGCGTCAACGCTGGCGCTGCCGGAATGGTCGTGCGAGCACCAGGCTGCGCAGTCTGGAACGCGCGCGACCTCGCCGATCTCGCGCGCGCAATTCGAGTGGCTCGCGCCGCAGCGCCCGAGCGTCGGACGGCGCTCCGGGTATTCGCACGCCCGTTTTCATGGAGCGCAACCGCGAAGGACGTGCTTGACGGGATCCTGCGAGTGGAAGGGATTACCGCGGCGGAATAGGGCTCCGTGCGACCGCGATCAGACCCTCAGTCCAGTCGAGTTCTTGCAATGACGTGAGCAGCATGCGCGGCAAGAGACCGAGGAGGCGCGAGGCGTTGAAGACATAGTGCGTCCTTGTGATCTCGACCCCTAGGAACGCTAAGCGCAGCAGCGCGTAGAAGTCGTACCACGGATAATTCTGTACGTGCGTGAAATCGCGCGCGATCCCGCCTGGGACGAGCGGGTTGGGAATGCTCGCGAGCATCAGCGCGTCAGGCGTCAGCACGCGCGCGAGCGGCACCAGGTACTCTGCGTAGAACGTTTCGGCCGGCATGTGCTCGATCACTTCGCTCGCGATGACAACGTCGACCGGTTTATCGATCTCGTCGAAGTGCGCGATGCGTGTGTACGGACCCTCGATGTGGGGATCCAGTTCCATGCCGAGATAGGCCGTCACACTTGGAAAGCGCTCTTGCAGCAGCGCCGCAAGCGCGCCGCGTCCGGGGCCGATCTCGAGTACGCGTACCGGGCGCTGCAAGCGAGCGAACTCGGAAAGCGCGACCTGTACGATCGGCGGAAAGTCGGCGACGAGGAGCGGTCCGAAGCGCACGGACTTGTACGGGTCGAGCCGGCGCCCGACGGCTGGGAAGTACGCCTTCGCCGGCGGCCCCCCGGTCTGCGGATAGGGCAAACGGCCGTAGCGTTGCAGCGCCTCGCCGCGAAGGGCGTGCAACTCATGATAGCGCTCGTGCAGGGTCTGTTCGGTTAGCGACAATCTAGAGTTCGCGTTTCACCGGAAAATAGTTCTTCGTGTCGTGGCTCTCTCCTGATTTTTTCAGCATGAGCGCGTCGCTACTGACGTCTCTGCTGGTCTATTCAGCGGCCTTCGGCGGGCGGGAACCCCATCATCCAAAGAAATTGCCCGAGATATCGAGGGAGCAGACGGGGACCGCGAATTCTCGCGGGGAAGCGCGATTCAAACCGGCGCTTACCGGCTGAATGTCCTTGGAAGTCGCCGCCACCCCCGACTATGTTTGAGGAGCCGGAATGTCGATGGTCCGCGGCCTTTGCACGTGTTTGATTCTGGCGCTTACGGTAGCGGAGGCGGGATGCTCTTCATCGGGCGTTCGCGAGACGGTCCCGAAGGGCGCCGTACAGTTGGCGACGCCGCAATCCGTCTCGCCGGGTTTGATTGCGCCGGCGCCGATGGTCAAGACGACGATTCTGCCGGCCAGCGCCATGCGATCGCCGGCAGGATCTGGGATTACGGCGCAAAGCGATATCCAGGGCCTTGGTTATTCGCAGATTCCCGGCTCGGCGAGTTATGCCGCCGCGGCTCCGGATGGCTCGCTCTGGGTACTTTCCGATCAGCCCGCCGGTCCCGACAAATACATCTGGCATTATAGCGGAGGGAGTTGGACAAATATCTCGGGCCTTGCCTCTCGTTTGAGCGTAGCTCCCAACGGGACACTGTATGTGATGAATTCAGGTGGAGGCGCCTATTCGTACAGCGCCGGTGCGTGGACGGCATTCGGGGGCGGCTGTAGGGATCTCACCGCGGCAGCGGATGGCACGCTCTACGTAATATCCAATGGAGGCGGTGCCGATGGCGCTATTTGGCATTATGCCAACGGCGCGTGGACCCAACAGCCAGGCTCGGGAGATCGTTTAGCTGCGTCCTGGGACACGGGAACGTACAGCAATCCGGCAGGCACCATTACACCGGGCGGATTTTACGTCATCAACTCGCTTGGTTCGATCTATTACTTGGGCGCGTCGGGCTACATCCAGATACCTGGCACCGGTTCGGCGGTCGCCCCGATGAACGGCGGCCTTTTCGTATTAGGATATCCAACGAATCCGAACGGCAACACGCTCTATTATTACGACTTAAGCAACCCTGGCTGGAATGCGAAGGGCGGTGCCGGCGTCAGCATCTCAACCGATGGCAAAACACTCTACGTCATAAGCTCTTCTGGAACGATTTACTATTCGCAGATAGCCCAGATTTCTACCGCGATCGTCATCACCGTCGGCGGCACGTACAGCGGAACTTGGCAAAGTTTTGATCCCGCGATCCCAGCAGTGCAGATCATGACGACCGATCCAGTGACGTTGACGAACTGTACCATTCGAAGCAAGGCGGATCTCATTCAAGCCGTCCAGGGCAACGCGCACGTTACGATCACGAACTGCAGAGGGTATGGATTCGATCCGGTGGTGGCCGGCCAGGCTCGCGGAAGCTTTTTCTATAGCTGGCAAGTCGGAAGTCTAAGAGTGGAACACAACTATATCGAGGCGACAAGTTGGGGCGTCCTAGCTCAAAGCTCGATTGGCTGGACGACCAGCGGACCAATCTTGATCCGTTACAATCAGGCGAAAAATCTGGACGGAGCGCCCAGCGACGGAAAGGGCGGTCGGGACCTCTCGAATCTTGGATTTGACGGAGGGGAGTCAAACGGAAACCACTTTGTGATTCTGGACAAGCACGAAAATCTGGTCGGGGCAGAGATCGCGTGGAACCAGGTCGTGATCGATCCCCCGCCGGCCATCAACTCCATCGGGGACGTCATTAACATCTTCAGATCAAGTGGAACTCCGGCTTCGCCGATTCAGGTTCACGACAACTTCATTTCGGGCGGTTATCCTGCTCACCCGTATGTGACGCAGTACTTCGGCGCCGGTATCATCACCGACGGGAACGCGGTCGACACGGCCTCGACCTCGACGGCGTACGTCAAGATCCACGACAATCAGGTCGTCGCGCATCCGGCGAAGAGCATCGTGCTCAATGCCGGGCACGACGCCGAAGTCTATTCCAATCGCGTTGTCTCAAGCGGACAATACCCGGACGGATCTTGGTATGACGGCTACACCGGCTTCAACATCAACGATAACTACGGTACCGGTGCCTCGGTCTTTTTCAATAACTCGGCGCACGATAATGTGGCGGGCGTCAGAATCGAGCGTTCTAACGCGAATGGTTTCGTGCCACCGCCAGTTCGTCAAGACTATGTCTTCTTCGATTGCACCGGCGGCCTCAGCGGCCCAACAACCCAATGCGTAAATAACGCTAGCTTGCCGGACCCGATTACATCCGCGACCGAAGCTAACGAACTCACTTTATGGCAACAGAAACTGAATGCCAACGGTATTACCCTCGGACCGACGGCGGTCGCCCGGCGGCCCCTTGGGCGCCGGTAGGCGCGCGGCTAGGTCCGTCCAAGAAGAAGGTTCTTCGCATCGCCGGTGCCTTCGAGTTCGGCGCGCAAGCGAGGGATCGTCGTGACGTTCGTCTCGCCGCCGCGGCCGACGCAGAAAAACGCGAAACCGCGATTCGCGAGCTCCGCCAGAAACGCGAACGGGTCGCGGCCGGTACGCGCGATGTATGACGGATCAAACTCGCATAAAATCTTCACATCGGGACAGCGCCTGATCGTCTGGCTCAACCCGTCGAAGACGAACGGCTCATAGCCTTCGACATCGATCTTGATAAAGTCCACGCGCGGCCAAGACGCTACCAATTCGTCGACCGGGACGACGTCGACCGGAATCGTCTGCGTCTCCAGCTCCGGCTTCACCAATGTATGGCCGCCGAAGTTGTTGCGCGAAGCATAGAGGAGCGCGCTCGCACCTGCGGGTCCGGCCGCGGCGTGCATGACGGTAACCGTGCCGTCGAGACCGTTCTGCGTGACGTTCCTTTCGCACAGTGCCGCGTTGGTTGGGTCCGCTTCGATCGCAAGCACGCGTCCCGCGTTGCCGACGATGCCACCGAGAAGCGTGGAATAATAACCGATGTTCGCGCCGATATCGATGACACGATCGCCCGGACGCACGATTCGCTGGACAAGGGCCGTTTCGTTCGGTTCCCACCTCCTGCGAAAGACGAGGTGGAACGAGATTACATCGTCGCGTAGGTCAACGGTCAACAGTTTCGTTCCGACTCGTACTGTGATGTGGTCGCCGCGAACGGCTCGCACCAGTGCGAGAGGAAGATGCGCCAGGAACGCGTCTTCACCGGCGATCTTGCGATAGAGTCTGCGCGAAAGATCGATCACTCTAGCGCATTTTGTTCTTTAGGGGCAGAATTCGATAGAGTTCGTTGGCTAAGCGCGTGCGAGTATCGCCGAATTTCCCGCGCCTTAGACGGGTGATAGTCCGGACAGATTCCCAAATCTCGTGCATGCCAATTTTCGATTTTCCAGCCGAGCGTTCGCGAAACGCAATCGGTAACTCCGTCACCCGGCCACCTCTTTCGAGGACCTCGCAAAGCAGTTCGACGAGCATTGAATAGCCGCGTGAACGGAATTCGTTCAGCTCAAGTTTGCGCAGCACGTCGGTTGAATACAAGCGGTAGCCCGAGGTACAGTCCTTTACCGGAAGATCCAATATCGTACGCGCAAGCAAATTTGCGATTGCGCTGTTCGCGCGTCTGGCAACGCCCTGGTTTGTATCGCCTCCGAGCACATAGCGAGACCCGATCACGAGGTCGGCGCCTTTCAGCGCGTCGAACATGGCCGGTAGCACGCTGGGGTCGTGAGAATTGTCCGCGTCCATCGTGCAGACGCCACGATAGCCGTTGCTGAGCGATTCCCTAAATCCCCGGATGTACGCGGAGCCCAGGCCCATTTTTGTAGGCCGTTCGATGAGGATCACCCTGTCGGAATGCCGCATCAAATCTCGGGCGACGCCGGCCGTACCATCGGGCGAAGAATCGTCAATTACCAGCACGTCGACGTCGGGCGAGGCGCTCAACACGCGATCAACGATACGCGAAAGGTTCTCTCGTTCGTTAAACGTGGGGAGGATGACCAGAAAGGACCGGTGCTGGATCATGCTGAGACGGATGCTGTCCGAAACGCCTGGGGTCCCCTAGGTAAACCCAAAATAGCGTAAGCAAGGCTGCTAGAGATAGGAGCCAACACAGGTATTGGGCGAGCAAGGCCAGCGCGATTGGGGCCTCGAGTGCGTGAGCAACTGAAAGGGGCGCCGCCGCCCTGGACGCGCTCCACTTCAGATCCCATGAAGATGGCAGCGGAGCGACGGCGTTCGAGTTGCGATCCCGGACGTACCATGGAGCTCCGGGTATCGCCAAAATCTCCACGCCGATGCGGGGACAACGCGAGGCCTCTATCCGCTCGAGCGCGTCTTCGTGCACGACCGATCCACAGGCGGAGCGAGTCTCCCGTTCGGCGCGAGACGTTGACGCCAAACCGGCCAACATGGCCGGTGCGGTCGCCGTGACGTTGGAGGCGCCCTCCGGAATCGGAACCGCTCGAAAACCGTGCGCGCCGCGAACTGCGTAGCGCACTGAGTTTCCGGTAAACAAAAGTCCCCCGGGCGCATTGGCGATCAGTTGCATCCCGCCGGAATGGGGCGGCAATTCATAGGCGACGTGTCCCAACGAAAATATTCCCGGATTCACGGGGCCCGAAAAGGATGGATCCCACCACTGCCAACGATTTCCATCGACCCATCCAAGCCGCGGATCCGGCGTCAGGACACTGGTCTCAAGAGCGCGCTCGATCGGCAATCGCCAAACTGGATCGGAAAACGTCCCGCTGATCAGTGGCTTCGGTGTTGCTACCAGCGCCAGTGTGTGCGACGCTCCCCGCCACACCACGTGCAATCCACGCAACAGACGATCGCCGGCACAACTCTGCCGATCCCGCCCAACCGTCAAGTCGCGCAGCCGCGACTCCAGCTTTTCATCGTAAAATGATTGCCACGTCGGACGGACGACAACGTAACGAACGCCGAACTGCGCAAGGATGCGTTGAGAATCGCGTTTGGAATCGCACAACTGTGCGCCGAGCTGCGACAGCGGCTGTAGCGGCACAAACTCGGAGAGCGATGCATGCGATCCGATCGGAAAAGCATCCGGGTCGGTACCGGCCATGGCGGCGCTAGCACCTAGGGGCTGCAGCAATGGCCAAAACAGCACGGAGTCCGTCCCACGATCGGCATTGACAATCTGCGCGACCGCCGCAATCTCGGCGGTATCGTACGTGCCGACTAATCGCCAAAATTCTCCGGTGAGCTGGGGAAGAGCGAACAATACCGCCGCGACTGGCAGCATCCATGTCATTGGACGAGAGCGACTCAAGGCGCAAAGAGTCAGCAATCCGAGCATGACGAGGCCGCTGAAATGATACAGTTCCCGAAAGACTGCGAGTTGCGGCACGTGGACGAACGCAAACGACATGACTTTCCACAACGGACCGTTCGAGCCAGCGCTTACCCATGCAGCCAGGAGGCTCAGAGCCAAGAACGTGCTCCAGCGCCGCGTCCGCACCACACTCACGATAGCAATCAGCCAAAGCAGAGCCCCCGCCGCCGCCCGGACCGTAAGCAGCACGGCAGGGACGCCTGCATCGTACGGTCGGACGTAAACGGATCCAATGTACGCCCCCTTTAATGTGCTCGAGTTTGCCATCTCCCAGTGCAAATTGACGCGATCGACGCTCAGGGCCGTCAATGGATGGTTGAACAGCGCGAGGCCGAGCTCGTACGGTGAGGCGCATAGAATCGCCAGCGCCGCAAGAACCAGCACGAGACGATCCTGCCCGGTGCGGGCCGACGGCACAACCAGCAGTATTACCAAGGCGTCAAAGATGATGAACTGCGGTTGCGCGATGGAAAACGGCACGACGGCTACTAAGGCGAGCGCCGCAAGCGCCCGCTGCGAGCCCAGCGCCAACTGCAGAGCACTTAGCGTGACTATCGGCAACGCAGCGTATCCGAACATATATGCGAGATGCCCGGCCGCCATTTCGTTGCCGACGACCGGAGAGGCGGCATACATGAGCGCGCAGGACGCTCCAATGAGCGGCGTCGCGCCCAATCGTTTCGCGAGGCCGAAAGCACCGAGCAGCGTTGCGAAGACCAAGAGCGACGCGAGTACCTTTACGCCAAGTTGCGCACCAAAGACTTGAACCGCCAATGCAACGGCGAGTACGCTGGGGGCGCTTCCGATGTAGAAGTTAAATTGGCCGAAGTTGTTGCGCGTGAAGGGTGAGATGGAATCTCGAAACTGCGACCAGGCTTGGATCTGATCCGGCGGCCACGACCAGTCATGATTGAAGGCCGGTACGCCGTGCATCATCCAAAGCGGCCGTAATAGGAGCCATGTAACGAACGTGGCCCCGGCTAGAGCCGCGACGATGCGCATGCGAGAAGCGCCGCTTTCGCTGGTGCCCGCGAGCAACGTTTTAGTCCGTTCCGGCCCGTCGCCGAGAACTCGCGACGCCATGATCCTTCGTGCCAAGAAGGACGCACACGAGGGCGACGGCATGCCCGACGATCAGCGTTTGGATGACCTGGTCGATCGATCCGTGAGCCCCGATTTGGATGACCGCCAGCTCGGCGAGCGCCACGCCCGCGAGCGGAACGACGTAGCCAAACCTGTGCAACCCCATGCGGTAGTTTGCGGCAATAGTGATACATGCAAGCAACACCATCGCCAGGCCGTACTTGAAGACGTACGGGGCGCCGAGCCCATATTTTGCGCCTGCCATGAGCGTAATGACGAATCCGGGGTTCAGCCGGTACAGCACGAGCCCGGACCCGGAAATGATTAGCGCCAAGCCGAGGGCCTGCACGAGGATGGGTTGCGCCGATTCACCCTGGTTGGCCAGGGCCGCGGCCTTTGGCAGCACGATCGCCGGCAGAAAGCCGACCATTACGAGCAACGCTTTCCCACAGACGGTGATCGCACCGTAGAGCCCGGCAATCCTCGAATGGAAAAAATGTTGCACTAACACCGAGTCCATGCTTCCCATCATCGTTACGGCGATCGTCGATACGGCGACGCCCGCCATGGACTGGAGCAGGCGCCTCGCATCTAAGTGAATCGGTACCGGTTCCGGCGACGTCCCAATCGTACGCAACTGAAAGCTCACGTAGGCGATCGCGAGCATACCGCCCGCGGCATAGGCAAAGAGCGCACCCGCCACGTGATAGCCGGCGAAGAGTGCCAGCAATCCCAATGAGACTTTGGCGAAGCCGTCGATAGCGATGACGAGCGAAAACTCTCGAAAGCGTTGGCTACCCTGCAATATGGCCCACAGGTTTGGCAAGAGAAAGTAGACGGCCACGATAAGCCCCGTTGCAGCCACGGCCCCGGTATCCGTAATGCCGAAATAGCCGGCAATCGCGAACCGAAAGAGGTACACGATGCCGGCGATTGCTACGGCTACGGCGGTACCGCCGATAGACACCCAGCGTTTGAGCGTTCGCAGCCGGCCGAAATCGTCAACTGCGGTGAACTCGCTAGAGTACTTAGTAACGATGATGGCTAGAATGGCCGCCGGTGCAAAAAACAAATTTACAAACGCGAACAGCGAAGACAGCACGCCGTATTCTACAACCGAGACGTGCCGAGCCGCCAGGAAACGAAATGCATAACTCAGGAGATTCGCGATCATCATCGCCGTGAAAACAAGGAAGCCGTGGCGAAAAAACTCGCCTTTCAGAAAACGCCGAAGCGCCGTCAACTGCGGTGTGTGTGCGGCCACGCCTTTAGGTTTCGAAAAGGCACGCGCGTCCCTTCGGTACGTAGGCCGTTGACGGCAGCCTGCGGAGTCGCAAAGACCCCTTGCAGCGTGAACGTTCGACTTAACCGGTCGAGATAGATTCCGTTGAGGTTGAGTGACCCGAGGACAAAGCGACGAACACCCGAGTTGATTGCTAGCCTGCTCAGGTCCAGTCTCGCCCGCAGAACCGCCGCTCTCTTGCTCTGCTTGTTGTCTTTAACGTATAACGCGTGGCAGCCCGGCGCGGCCGGGCCGCAAGGCACGCCGATACGGCCAAGGTGAGTCCTTCGAGGGGGGGTGCGGTGCGGGATTCCGAACGATACGGAAGCACACGGGATGACCGTCGTCGTATCGCTGCGACGAGTTTAGCCTTTGTGGTTTCAAGCCGCTGCTCCGCTGAAAAGAGCCCTGTATGAAATCGCTCCGCCTTCCCATTAGCGCGCTTTTTTGCCTCGTGTTGGCAGTCGGTTGCTCTTCATCAACAATGCGCAGCTTGCCAGCGCCGAACAACGGCATGCCCCAATCGATCTCCCCGGCGCTCGTTCCGGCGGCGCCGATGGCGAAGACGGCGATTTTGCCGGCGAGCGTGATGCTCGCGTCGGGACGGACGACAGAAACCGCCATTCAGGGCGCCGCGTATACCCAAATCCCAGGGTCCGCTAGCTTGGCTGCAGCCGCGCCCGACGGGTCGCTGTGGGTACTTTCGACGGCCCCGACAGGCAACGATAAGTTCATTTGGCACTTTGCCAGCGGAACGTGGACCAATATCTCGGGATTGGCGTCGAGGCTTTCGGTGGCGCCGAACGGCACGCTCTTTGCAATCAATTCCGGCGGTGGCGCTTTCTCGTTCAGCGGCGGAACCTGGACGGGTTACGGCGGAGGCGCGTCGGACATCACCGCTGCTGCAGACGGGTCCATCTACGTTCTCTCAAACGGGAACGCTGCCGGCAGCGATCAGGCGATCTGGCACAACGTGAGCGGAACGTGGTCGCAAGTGCCGGGCTCTGGAGTCAGAATCGCCGCATCATGGGACCCCAACCCCAGTGATGGCTACCTCGCCACCAATGGCTCGAATAGCGCCAACGGTATCTACATTCTCAATTCCATCGGCGGCATCTATCACGAAAACACGGACAACACGTTTGCACAACTGCCCGGACAGGCGTCGGCAATCACGGCCACGACGTTCGGCGGGGTTTTCGTTCTCGGCTATCCGGCCAGTGCGTCCGGCAACTCCATCTATTATTTCGATTTGGACGCCGCCGGATCCACATTTGCCGCGCAGGCGGGCGTCGGCACCAGCATTTCCACCGACAGTTCAAAACTCTACGTGGTCAATTCCTCGGGCGGTATCTTCTCTTCACCCGTGAAAGCCGTTCAGACGTGGGCGTTCGGCGGATCCAGCGGGACGCTGACGGCAACCGCCGGCCAAACGCCGGCAGCCGTGAACCTTTCGGCCTATGGCAATATTTCCGCGAGCGTTCAATTTGGTCAAGTCGTGTCGGGGAGCGGGACGATCACCCTCTCCGATGCACTCAATAACGGCGACGTTAGCCCTGCTCTACCGGCGGATAACGCCACGGCAGGCTTCTCACCGGTCGTGTACTTCTCGGCGTATAATTCAGGCCCATCGACCATTAGCTTTGGTGCTAACACACCGCAATTCACACTTACAAAAACGACCGGCTTCGGAGGCGCCACCACCTGTGAATTCGATGTCTACGGCGAGCAAGGGAACAACGGCGGCAGAGCCTGGTTCTCGCCTCAGTCCGCTACCGGCACGATTTCCGGCAACACCGTAACCGTGAATTCGGTCGCCCTCCCGCCGGGAAATACGGTCGACTTCTCTCCCGGTCAGCAAATCGTTGCGATCTCATGCAAGTGATCTCGGTTCATCGCATGTGATCTCATGTGATCTAAGGAGGAGCGCCGCGCGGAGCGGCGCTCTTTCTTTGTCGACACGAGGGACCTGCGCGGCGGCGCGCCATTAAGTCAGCAAGTTATGATCGCACACCCCCTTGATGCCGTCTCGGCGGCCGCCTTTCTCGTCGCGGCCGTCGCGGCCGGCTACGTCACGTTCCGGCGACCCGCATGGGGCGTTGCACTGCTGCTCTTCGTGACTCCGTTCGCCTTCTACCACTCAGTCGGGCACACGACGATCACGCTCCCGAAGACTGTGTTGCTCGGCATTGTTGTCGCTCTGCTTTTGAAACGCGTGCCTTTGCAGCCGCTCTGGGCGCCGCGCGCCCGCCCGCTCATAATCGGCGCGCTGGCGCTCGTTGCCGCAAACGCCCTGACTGCGATTCCAGCAATCCACCTCGATGCCGTCCTACGCGAAATTCTGAAATCGTTTGAATACGCGCTCGTCTTTGGCTGCGCTCTGGTAGCGACAGCAGCGGATTCCGACCTGCGACCGTTTCGCTTTGCGCTACTAGGCGTCGTCGCTTTGGTTTCGCTCGAAGCGCTCACACAAGAATTCATCGGAGCTCCTTCGGTGGCCGTAGTGGGGGGTCACGTCGTGCAACGGATTGCCGGGCCGCTCGAAGGCCCAAACCAGTTGGCGGGATACCTCGGTTTGGCCCTGCCCGTCCTTCTAGCTCTCGCCCTGCTGGCGCGGGATCGTCTTGCACTCGGGGTCTACATGTTGGCATTCTTGACGATCGTCTTAACGCTATCGCGTGCCGGCATCGCTTCCACGCTTGCGTCGACGGGACTCGTTCTCGTGATGGCTCGCCGCGCGAATATGCGGCTCGCAGTCGTCGCGGTGCTTGGCGCATGTGCGACCGGCCTCGCGGGCCTCGCGGCCGTGGGCGCTCTGAATCGCATTCTTTCGGCAGAAGAAGTGAGCAACCCGGACCTCGCAACGCGCTCGCAGCTTTGGGGGGCGGCGCTCACGCTTTGGAAGCGCAGTCCGTTACTCGGCGTCGGCGCGGGGAATTACGAGCTCGAACTTCCCAGCGCAAGTCTGCAAGGCGTTCGAACGCATGCCAATAGCCTGTACCTCCAGGCTCTCGCTGAGGGCGGCGTTCCGCTCCTGGCTGCGACACTTTGGACGGTATATGCATCCATTGCAACCTTCGCCAAGGCGGGATTGCGCGACCCGATTATCGTCGGCATCATGGCCGCGAGCTTCGGGTTTGCGCTCCATCAGGTCTTCGATTTATTGGTTTTCTTCCCGAAGATCGGGATGTTTTGGTGGCTCTTGCTTGGTTTAGGCGTGGGACGGATAGTTAACGCGAGAGAGGGCGAGGCGCGGCCGGCCTGAGTCGGAGCCGTGGGGGCCATCATCTTTATGGCCGGAGATTGCCGGCTCGCGTTGCGAAGGGTTCTATGGGGCCGCCCCTTCTCGCGCGTTAGCGACCCTGCGACCTCGCCCGCATTGAGAAATCTGGCCATCGCGATGCGCGACGCCATAAAATCTCGTCACCTTTTCCTCAAGATTTTTAAACTTTCTTCATCTCTCGGTCGCACGCTCTGTGGAAAGCACGCTCTGGAGAAACTCCGGACGACTACGCCGTGGGAGATTTTTTGCAATGAAGCACCTGCGCTTCGCGTTTGGCTCGCTCGTGATCTTAGTGGCGGCCGTCGCCTGCAGCGGCGGCGGTAAGATGGGACCCACCGCGTCCGCTCCCCTATTGCTCACGCCGAAATCCGTTTCGCCGGGTTTGGTGAAGCCGGCGCCGATGGCCAAGACGGCGCTCCTCCCAAGCAGCGCCATGGTTTCGCCGCGCCGTACTCTGGTCGACATTCAGGGCCTCAACTGGACCCAGATACCGGGATCCGCGTCCCAAGTCAGCGCCAGCACCGACGGCTCGATCTGGGCCCTCTCCACGGAACCCGCCGGACCGGATAAGTACATTTGGCACTACGTGGCCGGCACATGGACAAATATTCCAGGTCTGGCCTCGGAATTGGCGATTGCGCCCAACGGTACGCTCTACGCAATTAACTCGGGCGGCGGGACGTACGCCTACAGCGCCGGGGTCTGGACGGCCCTGGGCGGCGGCGCGAGCGGGTTGACCGCGGCGGCCGACGGCTCGACGTATGTGCTCTCCAACGGCAGCGGCCCCGATCAAGCGATTTGGCACAACGTGAACGGCGTGTGGTCGCAGGTACCGGGCTCGGGCACCCAGATCGCGGCATCGTGGGATACGGGCAGCTATACGTTGTCGAGCGGCAGCGTGAGCCCGGGCGGTTTATTCATTCTGAATTCGCTTGGCGGGATTTACTATGAAAATACGGCAGGCAGTTTTTCAACCTTGCCGGGCAACGCCTCCGCGGTTGCACCTACCACGGGCGGCGGAGTATTCGTGCTGGCGTATCCGACCAATTCGGCGGGCAACACGATCTATTACTACAACTACAGTCCGCCCGGATGGACGGCCGAAAGCGGTTCGGGCGTAAGCATCGCGACCGACGGCGCTCATTTGTATGTCGTCGCCGCCTCCGGCGCGATCTATTCCTCGCCGGTCACTCCCACAGCGACGCCGACCCCTTCGCTGCCTGCGCAAACAGCGGCCGTAGGGGGCGCCCAGGCATGGGTGGCGAGTTCTGGCTTTACGCTCTATGAATTCGCAGCCGATGGTAATCTCGTCTCGAATTGCACGATCTCGACGTATAACGGGTGTTCCGGCGTCTGGCCGCTGTTACTTGCGCCAGCCGGCTCGACGACGAGTGGAGATTTCACGGCGTTCACACGTTCGGACGGAAAGTTGCAATGGGCCTATTTTGGGCATCCGCTGTACACGTACTCGGGCGACGCGGGACCTTATCAGACCAATGGCGACGGCTTGGTTGAGCCTGACGGCAAGACGTGGTCGATCGCGCGGCCGGCGGGGGTCACCCCGCCGCCCACGCCCACGCCCCCACCGTCGCCCGTGCCTGGCGCGACGGATAAGCCTTGCCTCGGCTACTACTGCTAACGTCTAACGTCCTTAAGCCAGTGCTAACCCGTTTCAAGTGCGCCGGCGCGGCGATGGTTCTCGCTATCGTCGTTGCGCCGGTCGTCCCGGTTGCGGCGGCGCCGGCGCCGGCGCCGCAACTGATCGATCAAGCCGGGCACGTTTTCAGCTTCAACTCACTTGCGGGCACGCCGCTGGTCATCACGTTCGTCGCGGCGCATTGCACCGATGCCTGTCCGCTTGTCAACGCGCAACTCGCGCGAGCCGCGCAACAAATAATACGCGAGCGGCGCAAGGTTCGGCTGTTGACCATAACACTCGATCCGGAGCACGATCCGCCGCAAACGATGCGTTCGCTGGCGCGGACATTTGGCGCCGATCCGAGGATCTGGATCATGGCCAGCGGCAGTGTGACGAACGTTCACCGGGTCATGCGCATGTTCGGCGTGGTGACTCGTCTAGGGCGCGGCGGCTACGCCGACGTACACACGACCTTCGTCTATTTCGTCGACGCAGGCGGCACATTGCGGAAAACGCTCATGGCCTCGTCAGATCTGAGTTCGCAAGTGGTCGCGGAGATGCCTAGGTAGTGGTATCGCCCCGAGTACTGAAGCGCGTCGCGAGCGGCGCCGCGGCGCTCTTGTTAAATGCTTGCACGCCTGGCGGCATTGCGCTTCCTCCAGGTGGGGCTGCGCCGCCGGCCGGCGGCGCAGCCGTGCAAACGATCGACGTGAACCTGACGTTGAACGCCGATTCGCAGACCGCGGCGGGGACGTCCGGCGGATACGCGCCGGCGGTGACCAACGTAGCCGTCGGCACCACGCTGCGCTTCGTCAATAGCGACGGGTTCGCGCATACGGCGACCCTGATCTCCGGCGCGACGACCTTTCCGGCCGGATCGCCCTTTAGCGTCGCTGCGCAGACGCAAAGTGGCAGTGCATTGTCGCAGAATTGGAGCACCGGGACCTTGGCTGCCGGCGTGGCCTCGCAGACATTGACCGTCGATCGCGCCGGCACGTACCTTTTCGGCTGCTTCTTTCATTACGGTGGTCCGATGCGCGCGGAGATCATTGCGCACTAAATGAGAATACTGCTCGCCTGCGCCCTCACAGCTTGCTGGGCGCTCACGCCCATCTCAGTCCGTGCGATGCCGTTATTTGCTCAGCGCTACCATCTGGATTGCGGGGCCTGTCACACCGTCTTGCCGGAACTCAATGCGTTCGGGATCTCGTTCCGGGCGCACGGATACCAGCTGCCGCTTCCAAGACACGGAACCACGGGCGTTGCATTGCGCTATCAGCTCGAGTGGGAGCGCGATCCCGCGGTGGGTAGCCGGCGCTACGCTCCCGGAGGCGTGCTGCTCTCGAATGCGGACATCGGGGCCGTCAGCGCGTTCGTTCACTACAACCTCGGTGCCGGCGGCGGCCCGGCGGGGTTATATCTAGGATATCTTGCGACCTACAACGCCCACACACAATCGCTCTATCGTTTAGGCCTCTTTGAGCTGCCGCTTGCGCAGTCGCCCGGCCAGCGGCTCGACGATCTCGCACCGTACGGCTATTACGGTGCGCATGTGGGCCTCAACGATTTGCCGCTGTCGTCACCACGTTGGGGCGCGCAAGCCGAGCGCAAGATCGGCGCGGTTTCAGTCGATCTGACAGCATCGCTGGGCGAGTTTCAAGGTTCCGCGTACGGCGGCAAACCCGTTTCGACCGGCGAGGCGACCGCCGCAAACTCGCCTGAAATCGGTATGTTCTTGCGAGCGCCGCTAAGCCGCGATTTCGCGGTCGGTAGTGACTTCATCACGGGATCGCGGCGAATAGTTCCCGCCGGCCGAGGCGGCTTCACGGATTCGTATCAGCGCGAAGGCTTGTTCGCAAACCTACGCGTGCGCAAGAATGTTGAACTCCAGGCCGAACAGTGGTTCGGCAGCGATCTGAATTCCGACGGTTTCGGAACGCATGCGGGCAGCAGCGGCGGCTACGCGCGTATCAAGTACTACGTGACGCCGCACGCCTACCTCGCGGTGCGCTACGACGCGCAAGCCACACCTTTCATCGCGCGCGATGTCGTTTACTACGCGGCGTTCCACGTTACGCGGCACGCGCGTCTGATCGTTCAGCAGGTGCAACCCATCGGCGGCCCCGGCCGCCTCGGCGCCGCACTCACGGTGGGATTCCCCTGGCCCTCGAACCTGTAACGGCCGCGAACCCCGGTATCGCCAGAATTAAAGGTGAAGGCGGCCGCCTAAGGTCGAGTTCATCGCAACGACCGCGACGGCGCTTGGTTGCGTAGCTAAATCTCGTTCGGCTAGTCACACCTCGGACGTCGGGGGCGGTGTAAAGTTCAGCGAGAACTCCAACTGCGACGCTACGTGCCGGGAGGTCAACTTGCGCGCACCTTGAAGCCGCAGACCTGGGTGAAGCGTAGGCGCGTTTCGGTCTCTAGTTTTTTCCGAATTCGCTCGCCTGACGTACGGAGCTGGACTATGAAGGCCTCGCGCCTTGGCATTGGTGGATTTTTGAGCCTGGCATTGGCAATCGCCGGGTGTTCCGGCCTTCCGTCCGGCTCGCGTAACTCTCCGCAGATGGTCATGCCCGCTTCGATTTCACCCGCGCGCATTCCGGCGGCCCCGATGGCGCATACGGCAATTCTGCCGGCCAGCGTCATGGATGTAAGACCTCAGAGCGCGAGCCTCGGTCAAAGTTATACGCAAATACCTGGTGCTGCAAGTTACGCCGCGGCCGCTCCCGACGGTTCACTCTGGGCGCTGTCCACCGCGCCCGCGGGTGCCGATAAGTTTATTTGGCACTACGCTAGCGGCATTTGGACGAACATCTCAGGGCTTGCCTCGCAGATCGCGGTCGCGCCGAATGGGACGCTCTACGCGATCAACTCCGGTGGCGGCACGTATGCGTTCAGCGGCGGCACGTGGACCGGACTCGGCGGCGGTGCTAGCGCCGTCACGACGGCGGCGGACGGCTCGTTCTACGTGTTATCCAACGGGGGCGCGGGACCCGACCGAGCGATCTGGCACAACGTGAGCGGAACGTGGTCGCAAGTGCCGGGCTCCGGCGTGTCGATTGCCGGCTCGTTCGATCCCGGATCATACACAATCCCGGGGGGAGCGATCTCGCCGGGCGGTCTGTATATCCTCAATTCGCTGGGTTTGATTTATTACGAGAATACCGGCGGCAGTTTCACGCAATTGCCTGCCAACGCCTCGGCTCTTGCGACGACGACGACCGGCGGCGTGTTTGCTTTGGGATATCCGGCGAACGCCGGAGGTAACAACCTCTACTATTACGATTTGAACACGCCCGGCTGGAGCGCGCAGACTGGCCTCGGCGTCAGCATTTCTAGCAGTGCGGGGCAACTCTACGTCATCAGTTCCTCCGGAGGCATCTATACATCGCCTGTAAAGGCGTCGGCGGCGACCCGTCCCTTGAAGGCCGGCGACGCATGGGCGTACGCGGGAACGTCGACGCTGACGCAAGTCTTTGCCCGCACCACGCCGACGCCGATTGCGATCACGACCTCGGCAGTGACGCAGAACGTCAGCGTAACCGGTGGCGCCTCGTTCAACGGACAATCCGGCATCTTTGACGTGAAGACGGTCGAAGTCGACACGTCGCCGCTTCAGGCCATCACCGTAACGACGGACAATTTCATGAACTCCGTTGCGAGCGGCGGCGGCAGCAACTTGATCTCGTGGGGCTACACATCCAGCGACACACTCGGTGAGTCCCTAAACGTTCAGTACGGGACGACCGGTGCGACATCGGTGTTACTCGATCAACTGCCCGAAGTCTCCGGCGCGAACTGGATCAATAACACCGCCGAGCGAATCCACGAAACGTCGCCCGGAAATCAAACCGCGGTCCGGACCTATGCAATCGATGGATCGTACACCGATACGACGACCTTCCCGAACTCGTCGCAGTTCACGCCGGCCCCGGCCCCGCAGACCGCGACGATCGTGGAGAATGCCGACGGTTCGGGAACGTACTCCGTACCGTTCTTCGGCGGCGCGAATCAAACGATCTCATTCTCGACGCCGAGCCCAAGTAATATCATCACGGTTACATTCCCTGGGCCATCGCTTCGTACGGCGACTACGTGGTATCCGCTTCCGCTGCATCTCTACACCGAGACCGACACGAACAATGGAGCAACCGCGATCCCCGGAGCCTGTAACGTGTCCGCCATGTTCGGCACCACGGCGAATGCTCTCGTGCTGAGTACGACGCGCGTCGATACGATCTTGGGGACGGTTGAAACCGTAGCGCAAACAACCTACGTCGTTCCGACCTACGGCGCCGCGTGCGTTCAGCTTACCGATACCGTGACGTCCTACTACGACTACACCGGCGGCGCTCCGGGCATCAAGATCTCGAGCACGCCGGTCGAAACCCAAACGGTCGTTACGACGCTTGGTTTGTCGACCACGACGATCCTCTCGCACGGCCGCATCGTCCTAAGCGACGGAAGTGCGGCGGGCTGGCGCATCGCCAACGCGCGTGCGAACTTCTTGGCGAGCGTCGAGCGTCGCCGCATCGAGCGACAGCGCAAGCTCTTTGACACATTCCAACGCACACTTCGCGACGGAGGTCGCCGATGAAACGAACGTCCCGGCGACCCATTCTGCTCTGCGTCATCACGGCCGCAGCCCTCGTGATCTCGGCCTGCAGCGGCGGAGGCCATAGCGTACCCACGCCGATTACCGGCACGGGAAGCACGTTTAGCGGACCCGCTCCGGCGCGCGGGAGCACCAACATTACCTATGGCGAGACGCAGCTAAGCGGCGCAACGTATCTCGGTCCGGTAAAGGTTGGCACGATAGGGCTCGATCTCTTCCTCACGATGCGCGATCAAGCTGGGCTGCAGCGCTATGCGGCCGACGCCAGCGATTCGTCTTCGCCGGTCTATCGCCAGTGGCTAACGCCTCAGCAACTTGGGGATCGCTTTGGAGCAAGCCAAGCCGACTATGATTCCGCCGTCTCGAGTTTGAACAATCTCGGCATCGCCACGAAGAGCTACCCGCAGCGACAGATGATTCGCGTGCACGGACCGCAGCGTAGTTTGGAGGCGGCGCTTGGCACCACGTTCGGGCTGTACTCTAAGCATGGCCAGACGTTCATCGCACCCGCAACCGCGCCGCATCCTAACGCGAGTTTGCATGCGACCGCCATGACCGGTCTCGTCGGGTATACGACTCGCCATCGTAATTTCGTGCCGATTCGCATCGCGAACGGGTACACGCCCGGTCTCTCGCCGCAGCAGATCGCCAACGTTTTCGATTACACCGGCGCGTACAATGCGGGATACAAGGGTGCGGGCATCAAGATCGGCATCATCGGAACCGGACCGATCGCCGACGGCGACGCGCGCATTTCAGGTGGCGCGGGCGGCGATGTCGCCGCGTACCGCTTCGCGTATGGCGTGAGCGGGGTCGGAATCGTGCAGCAAGTCTTTGGGACGGATGCTAACGTCTCACCGGGATGTTCAACGTGCTCGCCCGGCAACCAGTACTCAACGGGTCTCTCCTCGCCGCCGCCGGTGACCGGGCCGTGCGTCGACGTGTTGCCGGACTGCAATCCCGAGGACATCGAAGCGCAGATCGATACGGAACAGGCCTCCGGGCTGGCGCCCGATGCGACGGTGCTCTTTTACATCGCCTACAACGGGAACGAATGCTTTACCACCGGCCCCTGCGCACCGGGGACTGGGTTCGGGCCGGAAGAGGGCATCGCGCTGACTGACGACGAGATCCAGCAAGCGATCGGCGATAACCAAGCTGACGTCATCTCGATGAGTTTTGGCTTGAGCGAGATGAACGCTGAGGGCTATTGGTTCGATAGTAATGGCAACGGTTTCGGTACGACCGAAGACGCATCGCTCGTCTCCGAAGGTATGGCGGTCTTCGTTTCATCGGGCGATCAGGGCGCTGAGGAGTGCCGGCCGAACAATGGGAATCCGGGCGCCTTTACGCCGGTCGTTAATACACTCTGCGTCTCTTCCCCGTCGTCAGATCCGAGCGTGGTAAGCGTCGGAGGCACCAACACGCCGCTCGATTCGTCTGGCCGTCTCTCGAACGTTCTGACCGGCTGGACTTCGTCCGGCGGCGGATGCTCGATCATTTTCGCGGTGCCGTCGTATCAAAGCAGCAACGTCACGGGACTCCCGTGCGCCAAACGCGCCCAACCCGATGTCTCGCTCGATGCGGACACGAGTTCCGGAGTCGCCGTCTTTATTGACTCCGCGCCGGGCTTAGGCGGCCGTCAGGTCGAGCCGTTTGGCGGGACCAGCGTCGCCGCGCCCGAGATGGCGGCCATGTGGGCGCTTGTTCTGCAGGCTTGCAAGCAGACGCCGGCCTGCAACACTGGCCCGAGCGGCCATACGTATCGTCTCGGCAACCCGAACCCGCTGTTGTACAAGATCTACAAGGGCACCGGCGGTTTGCCGTATGCGAACGTCTTCTACGACGTCCAATTTGGCAACAACCCGGAGCCTTACGCAACCCCGCATGCCGGGCCATCGTCCACCCCGTTCCCATCCTTCGCTCCGGGCTTCGATTCGGGCGTGGGGTACGACCTAGTGACGGGGATCGGTGCGCCCTTCGCCCGGCATTTGATCAAGGCGATCGTCGGCGTCTGAAACCTGGGCCTTGCGCCCGGTGGTATTATAGAACGGCTGTGAAAGAGAAAATCCACCCCAACTGGCACCCCGCCGCACGCGTCCACTGCGCTTGCGGTAGCACGTTCTCGACGGGCTCGACGCTCAAAGAGATCAACGTCGAGATCTGCTCGGCGTGTCACCCGTTATTCACGGGAACGCAGAAGTTCGTCGATACCGCCGGCCGCGTTGATAAGTTCAATCAGCGCATGGCCGCCGCGGAAAAGAAGAAGAGCGAAGCCGCCGAGCGTAAGCGCCTCAAAGACGAGGTTGCTGCCGCCGAGGCGTAGCCGGGCCGGTGTTCAACGTAGACCGGCTGGAGACGCTCTCCAAACGTTTCGACGAAATCGAAGCCGAGCTGGCCAACAGCAGCGGCGCGTTCGATCAGGCGCGCTTTACTTCGCTCGTGAAAGAACGTGCGGGGCTCGAAGCGACCGTTGAAGTCTATCGCGAGCATCGCAAGCTCTTGCTCGAGATCGCCGCCAACGAAGAGTTGCTGGCCGACAAGAGCGATCCCGAGATGCGCGAGCTCGCCGAGGAAGAAGTCAAGAGCCTGCGCGAGCGGCGCAAAGACGCCGAAGCGCGCTTGACCGAGTTGCTCTTGCCGCGCGATCCCAACGACACGAAGGACGTCTTCGTCGAAATTCGCGCCGGCGCGGGCGGCGACGAGGCAAGCCTGTTCGCCGCCGAATTGGCGCGGATGTACGCGCGCTACGCCGAGTCGCACAAAATGAAGGTCGAATACCTCTCGCAGAGCGACAGCGAAGCCGGCGGCTTCAAGGAAGTGGTTCTGGCGATCAAGAGCGGAGAGCCGTACCGTTTCCTGAAATACGAGAGCGGCGTGCACCGGGTGCAACGCGTCCCGGTGACCGAATCGCAAGGCCGGGTGCACACGTCGACCGCAACGGTCGCCGTGCTGCCCGAAGTGGAGGACGTTGAGGTGGAGATCAATCCTAAAGACCTTCAGATCGACACCTTCAAAGCGTCGGGGGCGGGTGGTCAGCACGTCAACAAGACGGAGTCGGCGATTCGTATCACGCACGTGCCGAGCGGCGTCATCGTCTCGTGCAGCGAGGAGCGCTCGCAACTGCAGAATCGCGAACGCGCGATGGCGATGCTACGCAGCAAACTGTACGATGCCAAGAAACGCGAGGCCGAAGAGGCGGTCGGCAGCCTGCGCAAGAGTCAGGTCGGAACCGGCGATCGTTCGGAGAAGATCCGGACCTACAATTTTCCGCAGGACCGGATCACCGATCATCGCATCAACGAGAGCTTCGGTAACATCCCCCAGATTCTCAATGGCGATCTGGGCAAGATCGTCGCGCGCTTGCAAGCCGACGAGAAATCGCGTCTGCTCGCCGGCGAGTCGGTGGCCTGAGCGATGAGTGCGGCACCGCGCGATCGTGAATCGCTCGACCTGATCACGACCCGACGGTTCCGCGGGGCCGCGCTGACCGGCTGGGAGATCGAGATGCAGGCGCGCCGCATGCACCTGCGCCTCTACGGCGAACTCCGCGGCGACGGCCAGACCTATGCGGCGCGGGTAACATTCTTCGGCGTCAGCGCGCTCGCGGTCGAGAACGCGACCGGGGTCTTTCCCGAGAGCGTGCTCCTCGATGAGCTCGAGGTGACATACTCCGATACCGACGAGATCGGCTCGGTCGAGATGCGCGGGCGTTCGAGCTGGACGGTGCGCTGGTCGTTCGACGGCATCGCGTACCAAGAACATCCGGCCGTCGCTTCCTCCTATCGCGACGATCTCTGAGGCGCTCGCCGGCGCAGCGCGCGACCTAGCGGCGACCAGTTCTTCGGCGCGCGCCGACGCGCAGTTGCTGCTGGAGTATGTTTCCGGTCACGACCGGGCATGGCTGCTCGCACACGGCAACGATGAGGCGCCCGAACGAGCCCGAACGCTTCTCGACCGGCTCGTCGCCGAGCGCACGCGTGGCGTGCCGATCGCCTATCTGACCGGGAGCGCCGGGTTTTACGGGCGCCGCTTCGACGTGACGCGCGATGTGCTCGTGCCGCGCCCGGAGACCGAGCACTTGATCGAGTTGGCGCTAGCATTTCTGCGCGAGTGCGGGCCGCCGGAGCCGCGCATCTGCGACGTTGGCACCGGGAGCGGCATCATCGCCGTCACGTTGGCGTGCGAACTCCCACGCGCGCACGTCGTCGCGATCGACGTCTCGCCGGCCGCACTCGTGGTTGCGGAACGTAACGCACGCGTTCACGCCGCCGGCGCGCGCATCGCGTTTCAGCGCGGCGATCTCTTCGAGGCTGCTGCCTACGCCGAACCCTTCCATTGCATCGCGGCGAATTTGCCGTACGTTCGCAACGCCGAGCTCAAGGCCGCACCCGATTCGACGGCGTTCGAGCCGCGCGTGGCCCTCGCGGGCGGCCCCGACGGGCTCGCGCTCTACCGCCGCTTGCTGGCGCGCTCGCCTGGACTGCTGGCGGCCGGAGGTGCGATGTTCTTGGAGGCCGGACCGGATACGGCAGACGCGTTGGCGGCGCTCGCCGGCGCTGCATTTGGAGTCTCCGCGCGGGTGCTAGTACACCGCGACTACGCCGCCCGCGAACGCGTCGTCGAGGTGCGCGCGCGCCCGCTGACGAAAGGCGTCCTCCCATAGTGGCGAAGTACATCTTCTTTACTGGTGGCGTCGTAAGTTCGCTCGGCAAGGGCATCACTGCCGCGTCGCTCGGGCGACTCTTGAAGAACCGCGGTCTGAGCGTCTCGATTCAGAAGCTCGATCCATACATCAACGTCGATGCCGGCACGATGAACCCGTACCAGCACGGCGAGGTTTTTGTTACCGAAGACGGCGCCGAGACCGATTTGGATCTCGGGCACTACGAACGTTTCATCGATGAGAAGCTGACGCGCGTCAACAACGTGACGACGGGCCAAATTTACGCATCGGTCATCGATAAAGAGCGGCGCGGCGATTACTTGGGCGCGACGGTTCAAGTGATACCGCACATCACCAACGAAATCAAGGCTTCGATTCGCCGCGTCGCCGAGAAGAGCGGCGCGGACATCTGCATCGTCGAGGTCGGCGGGACGGTCGGTGACATCGAGTCGCTGCCGTTCCTGGAAGCGATTCGTCAGGTGCGCTACGATGTCGGCGACGAGAACGTGATGTTCGTCCACCTCACGCTGATGCCGCATCTCGGCGCCGCAGGTGAACTCAAGACCAAGCCGACGCAGCATTCGGTTCGCGAGCTTCGCGCGATCGGCATCTCGCCCGACGCGATCGTCGTGCGGACCAATTCCGAAGAGCCGATCCCGGTCGAGCTCAAGGAGAAGATCGGCCTCTTCTGCGACGTACCGGCGCGCAACGTCGTGCAGAACGGCGACGCCGAGACGATCTACAAGGTCCCGCTCAACCTCGAAGCCGAGGGTTTGGCCGAGGCCGTGATCCGCAAGCTGAAGCTCGACGTCGGCCCGCTCGATCTCGAGGAGTGGGCGGCGATCGTCGAGCGCGTCATGCATCCCGGCAAGCGCGTGAAGATTGCGCTCGTCGGCAAGTATGTAGAACTTAAGGACGCCTACATCTCGATCAACGAAGCGCTCTACCACGCCGGCATCGCGCACAACGCGCGCGTCGAGATCAAGCGCGTCGATTCCGAAACCGTCGAAGATTCAGGTACGGCCGTCTTGCACGGCGTCGACGGAATCCTGGTCGCGCCGGGCTTCGGTTCGCGCGGCGTCAAGGGCAAGCTGCGCGCGATCGAATACGCGCGCGAGCACAAGGTTCCGTTCTTGGGGATATGCTTCGGCATGCAGTTAGCCTGCGTCGAATTCGCACGCCGCGTCTGCGGTCTGCCGGATGCGATGTCGACCGAGGTCGACGAGTCTACGCCCGATCCCGTCATCGACTTTCTGCCCGACCAGCGCAATCTGGAACTGATGGGCGGCACGATGCGGCTCGGCGCCTACGATTGCACGCTCGAACCGGGAACGCTTGCGGCACGCGCCTACGGCGAACTCGAGATCAGCGAGCGGCACCGTCATCGCTACGAGTTCAATAACCGTTACAAGCCGCTCTTCGAGGAGCACGGGATGGTTTTTTCGGGCCATCACGCCTCGGGACGCACGACCTTGGTCGAGTGCGTCGAACTCTCACCGACCTTGCATCCTTGGTTCGTTGGAACCCAGGCCCATCCTGAGTTCAACTCGCGCCCGACTCGCCCGTCGCCGCTCTATCGTGATTTTATCGGCGCTGCGCTCGCGCACGGTCAACATCGCGAGCGCGAGCGCGAGCGCGGGGACGTCGCCGCCGCACCGATCGTCTCATCGTCCTGACACCGGGCGACATTACGTTCGTCGTCCTGACGAAGAACGAAGCCGCCAACTTAGCGCGCACGCTCGAAAGCATTCCGGTCGGCTGTCCGGTACTCGTGGTCGACGCCGAATCGAGCGACGA
The DNA here is from genome assembly GCA_003136895.1 of Candidatus Erabacter solicola. Classification (GTDB taxonomy): domain Bacteria; phylum Vulcanimicrobiota; class Vulcanimicrobiia; order Vulcanimicrobiales; family Vulcanimicrobiaceae; genus Erabacter; species Erabacter solicola. The sequence continues at coordinate 36,933 of PLDY01000161.1, forward strand.
GACGGCGGCACTGGCACGCGCCCGCGGGGCTGAGGTCATCGTGCGCCCGTGGCCCGGCTTCGTCGAGCAAAGGCGCTTCGCGGCGGATTGCGTGCGCACGCCGTGGACGTTCATGCTCGATGCCGACGAGCGCCTCGATGCTGAGTTGCGTTCGGCGCTGCGCGTCGACCCCGCGGCGCAGACTGAAGGCTACTTCATACGGCGCACGACGTTCTTTTGCGGACGCGCGATCGTCGGCTGCGGGTGGGGTGAGGAGTTGCTGCTGCGACTCTTCCGTACGGGACGCGCCGAGATCGTCTCGTCATCGGGCAACGATGGGGCGCAACTGCACGAGACCTGGCACGTCCCAGGCGCGGTCGAGAGGCTCGATGGCCAAGTCTTGCACGATTCGTATCCGACCTTGACGTCGTATCGCCAGAAATTCGCGCGTTACACGTCGCTCGAAGCCGAAGGCCGGCGTCCGGCACTTGCCGGCGCGCTGCTCACCATGCTTGCGGCGGCCTTTCGTTTCCCTTGGCTATTCTTCGGCAAGCGCGGGTACGTCGATGGCTGGCGGGGTCTGGTCATCGCGTTCGGCTCGACGCTCTACCCGCTCGTCGTGCTCGCTAAGTCGCTGCGACGATGACGCCGGCGCGCCCCGACGTCGCGCTCGACGTTCCGCGGACGCGGCAGATGTCGGCCGGAATGCAAGCGTATGCCGGCGAACTCGCCGCGCGCTTGCCGCGCGTCGCGCCCGATCTGCGCTTCGCGGCGTTGACGCGCACGCAGAGTTTGACGCTCGGCGAACAGGTGCTCTTGCCCTGGCGCTTGCGCCGGGCGCACCCGCGTCTCGTGCACTTCCTCTCCGTCTACGCTCCGCTGCTCGCGCCGCGGCCGTACGCGATCACGATCCACGATCTGATCCACTTACGCTTCCCCGAGTACTTCAAGCGAAGCGTCGGTCCGTATTACGCGAGCGTCGTTCGGGCGGTCTGCGCGGGCGCCGCACGCGTGATCACGGATGATGCGCGCACCGTCGCCGATCTCGAGCGCTTTCTCGGCATTCGCAGCGAGAAGGTTCGGGTGATCCCGCTCGGCGTCGGCGACGCGTTTCTCACCGACGCGGAGCCCGAGCGCGCGCCGCGCCCGTACTTCTTGTATGTGGGGAACCACCGGCCGCACAAGGACCTGCCCACGCTCTTCGCGGCGTGGGAGGCGCTGGAACCGCAGCTCGACGTCGATCTCTACCTGACCGGCCCAGACGATCTGCCGCCGGCGCTGCGGCGTCCGCAACGCGCGGCAGGCTCGCTGCGCTTCCTGGGCGGCGTGAGCGTCGAGCGCTTATGCAACCTTTACGCGGGCACGCTCGCGTTGGTCCATCCGTCGCTCTGCGAGGGCTTCGGCCTGCCCTTGCTCGAAGCGGCCTCTGTCGGGGCTCGCGTTATCGCGTGCGCCGACGCCATACCGGCCGTCCTGCGCCCGTACGTCGAGGCGTTTGCACCACGCGACGTTCGCGCGCTAACGGCCCTGATGGCCGCTGCGTTAACGAACCAGGTTCCGCCGGGGGAGGCTAAACGGTTCGCGCGGACGCAAACGTGGGACCGGTGCGCGGAACGAACGGCTGAGGTATATCGCGAAATTTTGGAGGAAACCCGGAGACGATGAAGCGGGACGGATGGCGCGGAGTGCTTAGCCGCGTAAGAAGTGCCGCGGTGCTCCTATGCGCCGTGCTGCTGACGTGCGCGCCCGCGCTTGCCGCGCCCCTGCCTGCACCCTCGCCCGCGACGGAGAAGCCGATCCGTTCGATCGCGATCTTCGTGAACGGTCAGGCGCTGATCACCGATACGCCGCCGCTGATCCTCGACGGCCGTCTGTTGGTGCCCCTTCGGCCGATCTTTGAAGCACTCGGCATCGCGCTCGTGCGCTCGAACAATACGATTACGGCCCACCTTCCCGCCGGGAATCTCGTGCTGGCGGTTCCCGGCGATAGCGCGACCGTCAACGGCCGCCAGGTCTCGCTCGACGCGCGCGTGGTCGATCTCTCCGGCTCGACGTACGTTCCGCTGCGGCTTCTCAAAGCCGCGCTCGGAGCAACCGCCATCTACGACCAGCGCGGTGCGACGGTGCAGATCGTCTCGGCCTTCATCGGCCGGGCGCTCGGCGCGGAAGAGGTGCGCGCCGACGGCGGCGTGACCGTCAATGGGGTCGTGGCCGCGGTCGACGCGAACTCGGCGCCGCCATCGGTCACGCTGACGCAGGGCGCGGAATCACGCACGATCTCGATCAACTCCGATGCCAAGATCTTTGTCGAAGACGTCACCGTCCACTCGCAAGTCAAAGCCGCGTTGAGCGACGTGCGGGTCGGCGACCGGCTGGCGGCGATTTTGGCGAAGGATGGTCGCGTCGTCGAGGTCCACGATTTCTACAGTTCGGATAATGGTACGATCTCGGCGCTCTCGCCGTTCGCCGTCGTGCTGCAGAACGGCAAGGTCGTGCAGCCGGCCAAGAGTACCGAGATCACCGTGAACGGTACGAGCGCGAAACTCTCCGATCTGCTCGTCGGCGATTACGTCACGGTTCGGCGCAACCCCGAATCGGGTGAAATTCGTCAGCTGATCGTTTCACGCACCGTTACGGCGACCGCAACGGCGCAGCCGGTTAGCGGGAACGTCACGGTCACGGGCTTCACGATCTCGGCGAACCGGCCGTTGCGCGCGGGCGAGAGCTTCGACGTCGTGCTGCTTGGAACGCCGGGCGGAAAGGCCAGCTTCGATATCGGCGACTACGTCAGCGGCATCGATCTCCACGAAGATTCTCCCGGGAACTATCACGGACACTTCACGGTTCCCGATCGCTTCAATGTCGCGCAGGTGCCGGTCTATGGACACTTGAGCGTCGGCGCGAGCCTGGGACCGCGGGTGGAAGCCGCGGCGACGTTCTCGGCGGCNNATTCGCTCGTGGTGAACGGTCACGACGTCACCTCTTCGGCGACGCGCACGCCCGGATTCATCACCTACACGCCGAGCGCCGACTATCCCGACGGCGAGGTCAAGGTGACGGTCAAGGTTACCGACGCGGCGGGCAACACGGCGACCCGCTCGTGGTCGTTCGTCATCAGGACGCACTAAGAGAAAAAGGCAAACGTTCTGAAGAGACTTCGCGCGCTTTCGGTGGTATTGGCGCTCGTGCTGAGCGGCTGCGGCGGCGGCGCCTCCTCCGGCTCGAACGCCGGCGGTGGAGCGCAACTGATCTCGGCGCGCGTCAAGGACGCGGTCGGCCTCGATCCCGCCAACGAGACCGACGGTCTCTCGCTCAACAT
>PLDY01000138.1 GCA_003136895.1 Candidatus Erabacter solicola
AGATCAAGAACATGAACTCGTTCCGCAGCGTGCAACGCGCGATCGATCACGAATTGGCGCGTCAGGTCGAGGTGCTCTCGAACGGTGGCCGCATCGTTCAGGAGACGCGCGGCTGGGATGAAGCCGGCAGCACGACCCACGTGCAGCGGAGCAAAGAGCAGGCGCACGACTATCGCTACTTCCCCGACCCCGACTTGGTGCCGATTGAATTCTCGCCGGACGTGCTCGAGCGCTTGCGTTCGGAACTCGGCGAATTGCCGCAGACGCGGCTCGACCGGTTGATCGGCAACGACAAACTTTCGGTCGCGCAGGCGCACCAGCTCGTCGATACGCCGGGCTTGGCCGACTACTACGATGCCGCGACCGGTGCGAGCGGCGCGCCGCAAGCGACGCTCAACTTCGTCCTGGGCGAACTTTCGCGCTTGGCCAACGAGAGCGGGATCGCCGTCGGAGCCTCGCGCGTGACGCCGCAAGCGCTGGCCGAACTGGTCTCGCTGACGGAGAAGAACGCGATCAATTCCAAGACCGCGAAAGACTTGCTCGGGCGCTTGTGGACTGGCGGCGGGTCGCCGACCGAGATCGTTGCGAGCGAGGAACTCGGGCAGGTCAGCGACGTCGGAGCGATCGATGCGCTCGTCAGCGAAGTCATCGCGTCGCAGGCGAAGTCTGCGGAAGACTTCAAGAACGGAAAAGACATCGTTATGAAGTTCTTGGTCGGTCAAGTCATGAAGGCCAGCCGCGGCAAGGCGGATCCGGTTCTCGCGGAAGAACGGCTCCGTGCGATGATCGGAGCAAAGAACTAGCCCGTGTCCATCTTGGCTGACGAGCGCAGCCTCGAGACGCTCGACTTTGGTTCGATCCGAACGATGCTCGCGCGCGAGACCGCAACCGATCGCGCTTCCGTTCGAGCGCACGAACTGCAACCTCGAACGAATCTTGCGCTCGTTCGTCAAGAGCAAGCCGCGACCGGCGAAATGCGTGCGCTAGCCTCGGCAGAGCCATTCGATTTACCACGCGTCATTGAAGTTAGCGAACCGGTCGAACGCGCGGCGCGCGGCGCCGGCCTCGCCGCCGAAGAGCTACGCGACATTGGGATCGCATTGGCCGCAGCGGATGCCGCGGTGCGGCGTATCCGCGCAGGCACCGCCGTGCCGACGCTGGTCGCGCGCTGCGTCGCGGCGGAGTACCTGCCTCAGATCGTGACGCGCATCGGCACCGCGATCGGCGAGCGCGGCGACGTCTTGGATCGGGCCTCGCCGGCGCTCGGCCGAATCCGCCGTCAGGCGATCGCCGCGCAGGAAGAAGCGCGCGACCGCTGTCAGGCGATGCTGCGCTCGGCGCAGTACGCCAGAGCGGTTCAAGATGCGATCGTGACGGTGCGCGAGGGCCGCTACGTCATTCCGGTCAAAGCCGAGTTTGCGGCGGCGCTGCCGGGCGTGGTCCACGATACTTCCGCCAGCGGTCACACGCTCTTCGTCGAGCCGCTCGGCGCGCTCGACCTCAATAACCGCGTGCGCGCGCTGCGCATCGAGGAGCAGCGCGAGATCTCGCGCATTCTGGCCGAACTCTCGGCGCTGGTAGGCGCGCGTGCCGCGCAGGTGGAGACCAATCTTGAAGTGCTCGCGGCGATCGACCTGATCCTCGCTCGCGTCCGCTTGGCGGAGAGGATGAATGCGGTCGCGCCCGAGATCGTCGACGAAGCCCGCGTCGACGTTCGCGCCGGCCGCCATCCGCTGCTCGGCGAGCGCGCCGTGGCGCAAACGCTCGCGCTCGACGAGGCGACGCGCTTCATCGTCATCAGCGGTCCGAACATGGGCGGGAAAACAGTGGCGCTCAAGATGCTCGGGCTGTTCGTCGCAATGGCGTACTGCGGTCTGCAGCTCCCGGCCGCCGAAGGGACGGTGATCGGCGGGTTCGAGTATTTGGGCTGCGATCTCGGCGACGAACAATCGATCGCGGAGAACACCTCGACCTTTTCGGCGCACCTGATACGCCTGCGCACGATCTTGGCGAACGCCGGGCCGCGTTCGCTCGTTCTGATCGACGAAGTGACGAGCGGCACCGAGCCGGCTGCGGGCGCGGCCCTCGGCATCGCGCTGCTCGAGCATCTCTTGGCGCGGGGCGCGCGCGGCGTCGTGACCACGCACGCCACCGAATTGAAGCTCTTCGCGCACGCTACGAGCGGCGTTGCGAACGCGAGCGTACGTTTCGATGCGACAACGTACGCGCCGACCTACGAATTGGACTTGGGCTCGCCCGGCCGGTCCCTCGCGTTTCCGCTTGCGCGCACCCTCGGGATCGAGGAATCGATCGTCGCGCGGGCCGAGTCGCTGCTCGATGTGAGCGAACGCGACTACGATCGCGCGCTGACGGAGCTGGCCGAGATTCGCTCGCAGGCGGCGACCGAACGCGACCTGTTGGCGCAGGAGCGGACGCACCTCACGCGCCTGCAAGAGAACGCGCGGCGGCGAGCAGAGTCGCTCGAGCGCGAGCGCCGTCAACTGGCGCAACAGGCGGAAGAGCGGCTCGGGCGCGCGTTGCGCGAGTTCGCCGCGGAGTTGGAGCGGCGCAGCCGGGATCGTGGTCCGGGCCGCGCGCGCATCACCTCAGGACAGAGCGCGCTCCTCGGTCAGGTGCTTGACGACGTCCACAAGGATTTGGGCATCGCGCCGAAATCTGCGGCGCAGGAGACGCGGCCGGCGGTCGGCGTCGGAGACGGCGTGATCGTCGAATCGCTCGGCGGCGAGGGCGAGGTCGTCGACGACTACGGCGACACCGTGCTCGTGGCGCTCGGTTCGTTTCGAACGGTCGTACCCAAGGCCGGCTTGCACGTGACGCGTCGCGCCGGCCTCGCTGCCGCCGCGCGGCCGCGCGGGAAGGCGCGAAGCGGCGATGCCACACTCGATGCGGCCGGTTCGGCGCGAATTGAGCTGGATGTGCGCGGCAAGCGGTTTGTCGAAGCCGAACCGCTGGTCGACAAGTGGCTCGACGAAGCGCAACTGATGGGCCTATCACCGTTGCGCTTGATTCACGGGAAGGGCACGGGGCTCTTGGGGCGCGGCCTGCAAGAATTCTTGCGCACGCACGCCGCGGTGAAGTCGCTGCGCTACGGGCATGCGGATGAAGGCGGTAGCGGCGTGACGGTTCTGGAGCTTTCGTGAAGGGCCTGGGCGGCAGCGCTTGGAACCCCGCGCGGTCTTGAGCACGAATCTTCCGACCCCGAAAGAACAGACGGCGCTGCTCGCGGAGGGCTGCGACAACGTCGAAACGCGGGCCGATCTCCAAGGGCGAATCGCGACGAAGAAGCGGCTGACGATCAAGTTCGGGATCGATCCGACCGGCTCGTTCCTGCACCTGGGACACGCGGTCGTGCTGCACAAGATGCAGCANNGCGCAGGCCGGCAAGGTGCTCGATCTCGAGCGCACCGAGGTCATGTACAATTCGACCTGGCTCTCGAAGCTGACCCTCACCGAGATGACGGGCTTGCTGGCGCACACGACGGTCGCGCAGCTCTTGGCGCGCAACGACTTCGGCGAGCGCTACGCCAACAACGTTCCGCTCGCGCTGCACGAGTTTATCTATCCGGTCGTGGGCGCCTACGATAGCGTGGTCATGGAAGCCGACGTCGAACTCGGCGGTTCCGATCAACTCTTCAATTTGCTCATGGGGCGAACGTATCAG
>PLDY01000045.1 GCA_003136895.1 Candidatus Erabacter solicola
ATCGGATGACGTCGCGTGGCACGCCATGGAACGAGCTCTGCGAAAAATCTCTTCGGTGACCTCGATCGTTCCCGCGCCTTCGCTCCCGTATGTTCGCGCTCCATCTTTGTCAGGAGTTCTCCGAACCTGCACGAGATTGCTCGCCAGGTTTCGCGCGCCATTTATCCGTACCGGGCATGCGAGGCACGTCCTTGGGGTAATTCCCGGCCGGATGCCGATCGTTCCACCGCTGAGCGCGTGCGGCGAGATACTCGAAGTTTTCAAAAATGAACGGTCGCGTGCGCCGGCCGATCATGATGACCGGGTGCAAGAGTCTCCAATATAACAAAACGTTGTACCAATGAGCCGACAGAAAAAGATCCTCATCGATGAGGCCGTTGCGGACATAAGAGCCTACTTCTTCGTACATTTCGCATAGGTGAAGTTCGGGGTGCTCGGCTCGGTCGATAGGCACGCGTTCCAGACCAGCTCGAAAATCTTCGCTCTCTAGGCGCGTCGACAGATCCCGACGGACGAAATTGATCAGCTCGTGCACGTTTTGCTGTTGGAATAATTCGAGAACCGAAAGCAAACCAGGCAGTTGATTGCTGCGACGGTATGCCGAAGCTGAATGAGGGCCGCGATCGCGCTGGCAGTGATGACGAGAAACGTCCCCAGGGCCGCAATGGTGTTCCAGTACTCAAGTTTCATTTTGGTAGCCTCTAGCTGGAGCCCGCGACCAGGCCCCGCAAGCCATGCGAGTCATGATTCTGGGCCCGCAAGTGGCGAAGCTGAACGACTGCGGCGATGGCAGTCGCGGCGATCACCAAAAACGTGCCGATGGCGGCTGCGGTGCTCATAATCTCGAGCGACATGATGTAAACCTTCCATGCTTGACGCACAGGTTTCGGGCGTTGCGCCATTGTCCTACGCCGATCTTTCTCCCTCGATCATTGGCTAACAAGACGCATAACTGCCTGACACGTCATCGTGATCGGGCCGGACCCCGGGTAGTTGACGTTCGGCCGGCTTTCCGGTAAAGAAGGTGTTCGGATTGCGAGGGAATCACGTCGCCCTGTCCCAACGTGCAGCTGTTTACTTGCGCACTAATCCGCTTGCATCACCGCGAGTTCGTTGCCGCTCGGATCGCGAAACTGAAAGCGACGGCCGCCGGGGAAGGGAAAAATCGGTCGCACGATCTCACCGCCCGCCGCCTGCACGGCGCGCAGGACCGCTTCGAGGTCCGCAACCTCGACCACGGCGAGCGGCGCGGCCGGTGCATCAGCCAGGTCGGCTTGCAAGCCGACGTTCACGCCGAGCGATTCCGTAGCGCTGTAGGACGGACCGTAGTCGGTCATCCCCCATCCTAGCGCGGCGCTGTAAAAGGCCTTTGTTGCGGCATGCTGACGTGCGGGAAGTTCCAGATAAACGATCTTGGCCATGCCAATCTCCCTTTGCGAAGCGACGCCGGCAGGATCGGCGCACCGCTAGTCTAAACTGGAATACATGGGTGTGTCAACTCGCGGCGCCTCACGACGACGCCTCAGCATCGCTGACATGGTTGTTCTGTCGCTGATTGCCGAAGGACCGCGTCACGGCTATGCCGTCTATGCCGAATTGCAACGCCGCCAAGTCGAAGATTGGGCGCCTGTGTCGCGCGCTCAGATCTACTACTCGATCGAGAAGCTCGCGGCAGAGGGACACCTAGCCGCGGGGCGCGACGTTACGTCGCCACTGGGTCCCGCACGTGCAGTCTACCGGATCTCGGCCACCGGAAAGCGCGCGCTACGGGCCGCGCTGGCAGACCCCGCTTGGGCGACCCGCACCGCGCCGTCACCATTTCTGACCTGGGCGCTGTTAGCGTGGTATGCGGACCCTGCCGCGCGGGCGCGAGTTATGGAAGCTCGGGCGCGCTTTCTTGACGCGCAGATCAATCTCGAGCGCGAGACACTCGACGCAATCCGGCGCGACGATCCGCAGGCTACGACGGCGCAGCTCGTGATCGAACTGGTCATCGAGCAGCTACAGGTCGAACGCGTCTGGCTCGAACGGTTGAAACAGGACCCCTGGATCGCGAGCCGGGCACTGACCGGGACGTGAGTGCGCTACGCCGCCTTCTGAGTCCAGCGCGTCCGGTTTGTGAGTCGAACGCGAAGCAACCAGAAAATCATCAATACCAAGACCGCAATCTCCGGCGCAAGAGAAACTGGGGATCCGCGCAGGGACGCCGGGAAGACTTGCGGCTGACCAAGGAAGAACCAACGCGCCCGACATCACAGAACGAAAACCCGCATCGCCGCGATTTATGTGTGCTGCGACTAAAGTTTTCGTCCTGTGAAGGCTCCAGCCAGGCCCGGGATGGCCGAATCCGTCCACGTTCCTCTGAGGCCGGCCGAGCCCCACACTCCTCTGAACGTCACGTATCCGTTACGTTGGGCCGACGACGTCGCCAGCCGGCTCCAGCGCCAAATTATTGACGAACCGCTGACCGCACCCACCGCCGATCCGATACCGGCCGGCCCCTTGCACGTGCCGGCTATCTTGCTTCCAGCCTGCTGAAAAACGCAGACCGGCGCGACGGTCTCGACCAGCGGATTGCCCATGGCGCCAGCGACCGACCACGTTCCGGCGAAATTTGCCGCCTCGGCGATGTCCGGTCTCGAAACAAGTGCGAATCCCACGAGCGCGCTCGCGTAACAAAGCTTTGCCGTCAAGTTCATGATTTTTCCCTTTACTTGTTTGCGTGGCGAAAGCTCTGGTTTTCCGAGAACATGCCCGCGCTTCGCGGTATTGAGGGAAACCCTACTCAAACCTCTGACGCGCAGACGCCCAGCTTGGCCGCCCGAGACCCTAGAAGTCAAGGATCACCCTGTACAGAAGAGCCGGCCATCTAAGAAGCGAGCCCGCACTAAATAGGGAAGCCAGAGAGAGGTTCTCGTGAGGAAGTTCTTCGTTGCTTTGGCCGCGTTTACCGCGGCGACGACCGGTTTAGGTCTTGCTGGAACATACTTTGTTGGCACGAAGGCGGACATCGCTGCCGTGCAGGCGCTGGAGCATCGGATAGCACCGACGCACAACAACATACTGGGAGTACACGTAATCGGCAATTATGCGCTGCTTCTTTTCTGGTCAGGTACGTCGTTCTCTCCTGATCTGTACAAACACGACGCATTCAAGCGCATCTCAGACGAACGGTGGACGAGGATCTACACCGGGACGGGGGTCGACGCTTGTAGCCAACTCGTTCAACATGGCGTACCGGCGTCGAGCGCGCACAACCTGTGCTCGAACTGGGGCGACGTGGGTTCGTAATCACACGAGGTGCCGGGAACCTGCGCCGGCCGCCGAACGTTGCGGGGACGGGCCGCTCCGGCGGCTCAGAAGGAGCACTTTACGATGCGACTTGCATTCGCCGCACTTTTCGCTGCAGTGTTATTCACTCTGCCGTTCCATTCGGGTGCAGCGCCTACTCCCGTGCCCGTCCCAGCGCATTTGACCGTCCCGGACAAGCTCATTAGGCCGACGCCCGCGCCGACACCGTCGGCCGGACCACAAACCGTCTCGGGACCGCCCGTAAATCCCACAACCCCGACGCTCTGGCTCAAGCCGACCGTCAGCCGTCAGGTAACTCTCTCGAACATCACCGAAAGCATGGCGCCGAAGGGGAAGCCCGGGTGCATGCTGTTTACGATTACCGCTTCGCTCAATGCCGCGGACGGCGTGACCATCCTGGGCATGTACAATAGGAACGAACAGATCAAAGAGGCGCGCATCTACGTTCCACCCTCGGTGCTTTACACGCTAACCAACGGCGCCATAAAATCGTATAGTGAATCGGCGAGCGCGAAGGGGGCTACCGCAACGTTTACGTTGAGCGACGAGAGGTATACCGTCAAGGACGGATCCAAGATGCAGAACAGCGCCTGCGAAGTATAGAGCACGCCCAATGACGTAGCTCACGGTTGTCGCGTCGCTGACGTATGGGCCAACACAAGCTGCCGATAGTACGAGTGTCGACCATACCCTTGCGAAAAGGAACATGCACGTGCTCAAGACTGTCAGTTTCATGCTAAGCAACGAATCCGGTCAGGGGCTCGTGGAATATGCGCTGATCATCGCTCTCATCTCGATCGTCGCTATGGCTGCGCTCCGTAGCCTCGGCAGCAGTGCAAACAACTCGATGACCAACGCCGGCAACCAACTCAGTTAAGGCAAGCGCATCTCCACGGCCACAGGCGACGCAATCGAGGCCTATACGAGCTCGGACTGGGAACGATTGATGCTGCGCCAGCGCCGCTCCATGATGTAGATCGTGACGGCGTATACGGCAACGATAACAGCTGGAACGACGACGAAACGGTCGTGCGGGAACACGTACCACGCAGCGACGACCAAGACCGTGCGAGCAGCACTGTGAAATATGCCGATCCAATGGTTTATGATCCAAGATAACGGGGCCCACATCAGACCGGCGAGAATGCCGACGGTCAACGGCAGCGATGTGTAATCGGCTTGGAAAAACGGGATCGCAATCGAATACACCATCAGCGCCATCGCGATCGTTAGAAAGAATAACGTATCGAAGCTGTTCTTCGGCCTGCTCCTTGAGAAGAAATCTTCTCCCGTAAAGCGCGAAAGAAACATCCCGAGGTACACGATGAACCCGGTTCCGATGAAGAGCGCCCATACGGCAGGAGCAGGCGGAAGTAACCCCCCGCTATCCCGATGAACGTCCAGACAATCGCCCCGGCGAGAGGCATCGCCAAGAATCGTCGACGTCCAAAATCCCTTCGCTGTTCGTCAAGCGTAGGTGAAGCATCGTGTGGCTGCGCCTGCAACTTTTGACTCCTTACCCGTTTGAATTTTAGCCGATATCCCAGGCGGCGAGTTTTTCGGCCCCAGGTCGTCGGTCTCCGGGCTAGTGGAATCAGGACCTTATACGCCGGCGGAATCGCGCGATGACACGAACGCGAGAAGTCTAGGCCGAAGGCTGGATGGGGGCGCCTCGGGGCCGGAGCGCAATGATGACGACGGCGAGAATAAGTTGCAAGACCGCTCGCACGATCAGATACGGGCCAGGGTAGAACGGATCTATATGGAGAGTGACGGAGGCGTATACGCTGAGAGCAGACCCGGCCAATAGCACGAAGGCGAATGTGTCGATCACCGCGATGTAGCGAGCCGGATTGCGAGCCGCCGCACAAAGCAGGTACCCCGACGCAATCGCAGCGATCCCGATGGCCTTCACGAGAATCAGAACGAAACCGGCGTTTGGAAATTCGACACTGCCCGACGCGAGAGACAGCACCCAGCTGGACGCAAACAGCAGGCATAGTCCGGCAAGCGCCTCGATGACCGAGATTACGAACAACAGAATTCGAAGCGTGCCGTAAGGTTGAGATGACGCCATGGATATTTCCTAGCTGCCGGAAGGGGTCCGGCGGAACTAGCATTGAACGCCGATTCCATTGTCGCATAGAGGTGCGGGTTGTGCGGGTTGTGCGNNCCGATGTCGAAGTTGCCGAAGTGGCGTAACGTTCCGGAGCCGTTGTTCGTGAACTCCACCGGGCGGAATCCGATCACGACGTCGCCTTTAAGGACCGGCTCATAGAGTTCGACCGCATAAGCGTGACAAGCTAGCGGCACGATGGCACCATGGCTGCCCGTTCCCGCGTTCGAATCGGACATGCGCTCGCGAGGAGTGCGATGCACGCCCTCGCGAGCACAACGGGCCGTCTCACGCTTGGACGTCCACCACTACGACCATACTGTCATGACCAGGGCCGCACGGAAGGTGGCAGTGCATGTAATACTTGCCGGGCTTTGAGGGTGCGACGAACGTGACGTCGACCGTCTTGCCGGGCAACAGCATAACTGTCTTAATGCCGAGATCGGTGGAGATGAGCGCGTGCGCTCCTTCGATCGATTTTGCGTGTAACACGACTGTCTCGCCAGGATGCACGACGAGCGCGCTGGGGCTAAACTGCCAGTTGGAGGCAGTCAATTCGATCCCGGTAGTGGTCGCCGGCGTGTCGGCGAGCGCTCCGGCGGTCGAGAGCGCGAATGTCGCGACGAGCACTGCGATGAGGGTCCGAAACATGATGGGTTTTCGCTTTCTACCGAGCATCCGGTGCCCAAAGACTAACAAAGCGGGCGGCACCCTTGATGAACGCCGTGCGAACCTTTGGCCGGTCGGCGTTCACCGAATCTTCACGGGCCCACGAGGGACGGTGTGGATCCCTGGAGACTCCTGGCTCGCCGGTTCACGTCTTCTTCTCTAGCGCCGTGTAGTGTGAGCGGATGGGCAACATCCGAGAGTTCACCACGGTTGCGTGCCGCTTCGACGACGTTCCCGACCGGCTCTACGCGCATTTTGACGGCGGCAACGCCGTGCTTCCGCTTTGCGTCCGGCTCGGCGATCTGCGTCTCGAACGCGATGTCGATTTTCACCTGAAGTCGAAGCCGGGTTACCCAGGCTATCGCCTCCTCGACGTGTCTTGGGAGCCAAAAGACGGAGGCCCGTATCCGACGTTCAAGGGCTTACTCAGCGTTGCTCAGGAGGCGATCGGCTGGAGCCGAATCGACATCGACGGCACGTACCAGCCGCCCTTCGGCATCGCCGGCGCGGTTTTCGACGCAGCAGTCGGCCAACGCATCGCGCAGGGCGCGGCGACCGAGCTGCTCGGCGAGGTCAAGCGAATTCTCCTCGCGCTAGGCTAATGTTAAAGCGTCGCCGGCGTGGCGAAAGTCAGCGAACATCTACATCGATCAGCGTCGCGCGTAGGCTTCTTCGCAACCGAAGGGCCCCACGCTGCCGGGCCGAAGCCCAGAGCGTGGCCCAGACCCCCAGCCGAACCGTACTACTCGTCGATGACGAAATCGCGGTGATGGACGTTCTCGAACGTTATCTCCGCGACGACGGGTTCAATGTCGTGTGTGCCGCCGACGGACCGGCCGCTCTCGAGATGTTCGCGCGCCACTCTCCGGATTTAGTCCTGCTCGATATCAACCTTCCCGGATTGCCGGGCACCGAAGTGCTGCGCCGGATGCGCTCCGAACGCGACGTTCCCATCATCATGCTGACCGGCCGCATCGAAGAGATCGACCGCGTGGTCGGGCTCGAACTCGGCGCCGACGACTACGTCGGCAAGCCGTTCAGCCCGCGCGAAGTCGTCGCACGCGTACGGAGCGTGCTTCGCCGTAGCGAGCGAAGTGAAGCGCCGGCGTCGTCGAGCGAGCGGCGTGTCGGCGCGATCACGATCGACCCGGTGGCGCACGAAGTGCGGGTCGACGGAAAGCCGGTCACGCTAACGCCGACGCAGTTCAAGATTCTCGACGTTCTCTCGTCGCACGTGAATCAGACGCTGACGCGCGAGCAGCTGCTCGAGCGCGTCAGCGCCGACGGCGACGTTTTCGACCGCACGCTCGACCGCCACATCGCGAACCTGCGCGCGCGAATCGAGCCCAATCCGGCAAGTCCGCGGCACATCGTGACCGTCTTCGGCGTCGGCTACAAAATGATCGACTCGGCATGAGCGATCCGGCCGCGAGCCGCCTGGTCCACGAGATACGCAATCAGCTCGCAGTCGCCGTCGCGAACGTCGAAGCGTTTCGCGACGGCGTCCTCGAACCGACGCCGGCACGCCTCACTATCGTCCTCGACGCGCTCGAACAACTGGAGAACTTGCTACGCGAGATACCGTCAGAGCGGTCGTCTTAGCAAGACGCTCGCCCCGCACGATACGCGGTCTCCGATTGCCGCGCTGCGCCGGCGAGGATATCGGCGGCGAGGCGATCGAGCATATCTTCCAACCCGCGCGGTGCAATGCCGCGAGCGGCGGTGGCGTCGAACGCGCGACCCAGCAGCCCGAACGGCACCTGATATTCGCCCGACAGCTTCAGGCTCGTCACGGCGGCGCCCAACTCGATAGGCTCGAGCTCGCCTCGGAAGCGCGGGTACAACGCGGACGCGTTCAGAGCCGCGATGGCCAGCCCGAATCGCGGGCTCCTCGGCGCCGGGTAGTTCACGCGCAAGCGCACCGGCACCGCAATGCGGCCAGCCCCCGGGATACGTGCGGCCAGGACGACCGTCCCGTGCTCAGAGGCTTCTTCCAAGACCTCCAGCTGGGCTCGCAGCAAGGGCACGATCGAGTCGCAGCTCAGCGGCAAGCTTCGCGTAATTGAGACCAACGAAGTCATCCCGACGGCCGCCGCAGGGCATGTAAGTGCATTCCGAGATACTCGCCGATCCGACGGAAGATGATTGGAACGAGGATTCACACGAGAGGTACGCCATCGGGCGCGGTTAACCGAGCCCAGACGGCATGCAAGATCCCTCGTACCTGCGCCTCGTCGTCGAGGCAGCGCCCGTCGCCATCGTCGTCGCTGACGAAAGCGGCAGTATCACGCTGGTCAACGGCCAAGGCGAGCGCCTTTTCGGATACGATCGCGACGAGTTGCTGGGGCGTTCCATCGAGACGTTGGTGCCCGATCGTTTCCGCGCCGGCCACCCTGGGCTCCGCCGAGAGTACCTAGCCGCGCCGACGACACGGACGATGGGCGCCGGGCGCGATCTGTTCGGGCTGCGGAAGGACGGCACGGAAGTTCCCATCGAGATCGGCCTCAACCCGATCGCGACGCCGCAAGGGAACTTCACGCTCGCGGCCGTCATCGACATCACACAGCGCAAGCACGCCGAGGGACTGCGGCTAGAGCGCGACCGCGCCGTCGACGCGTCGCAGCTCAAGTCGCAGTTCGTAGCGACGATGAGCCACGAATTGCGTACGCCGCTCAATGCAATCATCGGCGCCGCCGAACTGCTCAGTGGCACGAGTTTGGAAGAGCGGCAGCGCAGCTTCGTCGAGACGATCGACCAATCGGCGGAGGCCCTGCTCGCGCTGATCAGCAGCATCCTGGACTTCTCGAAAATCGAGGCGGGGAAAATCGAGCTTGAGATGCGCGACTTCGGGCTCGAGTCGATCGTTGCCGCGGCCGCGGCGGTGCTCGCGCCACAGGCTCGCGACAAGGGACTGACTCTGGACACGTACGTCGATCCGATGATTCCGCCGACGCTGCGCGGCGATCAGGACCGGCTGCGGCAGATTTTCCTCAACCTGATCGGCAACGCGGTGAAGTTCACGGAGCGCGGGCGGGTCGACGTACGCGCGCTGCTCAGCGAGACGTCGAATCGGCACTCGCGCGTGCGTTTCGAGGTTCAAGACAGCGGGATCGGAATCAACGAGGCGACGCTGCCGAAACTCTTCGAGCCTTTCGTCCAAGCCGATAGTTCGTCGTCGCGCACGTACGGCGGAACCGGCCTCGGCCTCTCGATTTCCAAGCGGCTCGTCGAGTTGATGGACGGCGAGATCGGAGTCGCGAGCGAACCGGGAAGCGGCTCGCTGTTCTGGTTCACCGCACGCTTCGGCCGGCCGAGCGTCGCCGGATCGAGCCGGCACATGTACGGCGTCCGCGCGCTCATCGTAAGTGCCGACGAGATGTTCGGCGATACCGCCTCGCGCTACGTAGAATCGTGGGGGATGCCGGCCATCCGCGCGCGTGATGCGGCGCTCGGGCTGGAAGCGCTCCGCGCTCGCAACGAGACGCAGAACGCGAGCGACTCCGTCGACTGGGTCGCGATCGTCGATGGCGACGACGCTGCAGCCGAAGTCGACGCGCTGCGCAGCAGCCCGCTCTTCGAGCCTGCGCGGGTCATCGCGATCGGTCGCGAGGAACACCTATCGAAACCGATCGACCAGTCGCAGCTCTTCAACCGTATCGCCGAAGTGCTCGACGGCGGCGCAAGCCTTCCGCCGAGCCCGGCTCGGGCGCCACTTGAAGACCGGCGCGCGAGCGGGACGGTGCTCATCGCCGAGGACAACTCGAAACTGCGAGAGATCCTCGTTCACCAATTCGCCGCGCTCGGGATTCCGGTGAAGATCGTCGCCGATGGCGTCGAGGCGCTGGAGGCCGTCGCGCGCGAGCGCTTCTCGCTGATTTTCATGGATTGTCACATGCCCAACATGGACGGCTTCGCGGCGACACGCACGATCCGCGCTACGGAAGCGAGGGCCGGCGGACACGTGCCGATCGTGGCCATGACGGCTAACGCGTTCAAGGAAGATCGCGAAGCGTGCCTGGCCGCCGGCATGGACGACTACTTGCCGAAGCCGGTGCGGATGAACGACCTGCGTAACATGGCGGAACGCTGGATCGGAGTCAGCTAAGCAGCTCCGCGCAATTGTTTGCCGCTAGCGTTCCGCGTGAATGATGCGGGTTGACGTGATGATGCCCATCGAGAGGGCGTTCGGGCCCACGATCGGCGTGCACGCGCCGTAGTCGCCCCGGTTCGCGCCGGGACCATGGCAATCAAAGACGGTCGCACCTTTCGGCGTACCATCCGCGCCGGGGTAGCGAAAGCGTACCAACGAACCCTGATCGGTCAGATGGAGCCAACGCTCCACAAGTGCCGAGTCGATCTTGCCGCCCGTCTCATCCTGTACGACTCCCTTGAGAAACTGCAGCCGATCTTCCGGCGCCAGCACCCTCTGGTTATTATAGCTGCCGTGAAATCCGATTGAGGTCGTATCGATCGATTCGCCATCGCTGAAAAACCGCTCGGTGCCGCTCAGAAATACCATCGCGCAGGCGGAGACGCAATAGCCGGCGACTGCGGTCTTCAATTTTCGATCCTGGATCAGTTTGGTGAGGCCGCGGTTGGCCACAAATGCGCCCCCGGGCGAATTCCACAGAACGACGGTCGTAACCGAAGGATTGGCGTCAAGAAGTCTCTGGAATTGGGCGATATCGTCGGGGACGAGTTGTCCGCTAAGAATCACCTGATCGCGCACGACGTGCATCGTCATCGCGCCCGCGCTCCCGCTCGATGCGAAAAACGCGAGCATAAGGGCGAAAATCCTGCGGCGCCCGCTCTCATTTGCTCGCAACGTTTCGGCCTACTTTAACTTTTCCGTAAAGTACGTCATGCCGAGTGCCGTCGTGAAGGACCGTTCGCTGATGTTGGCCCCCGCGCTGTGGCCGCCTTCGGTAACCTCGTAGAAGAGATACGGGTCTCCCATTGAGGCGAGCTTAGCAGCAAATTTGCGCGCATGTTCGGGGCCGACGCGATCGTCTTTGGTCGTCGTCCAGATGAACGGTTCCGGATACTTTACGCCCGCCTTGAGATTGTTATACGGCGAGATCGATGCCAGGAACGCCCGCTCCTCGGGAATTGAAACGCTGCCGTACTCGCCCACCCACGACGCGCCGGCTTCAATCTTCTCGAAGCGCAACATGTCCAACAGCGGAACCTCGATATTGACCGCGTTCCACAACTCCGGATGCTGTGTGAACTCGACGCCTACCAACAGCCCGCCGTTCGACCCGCCCTGAATCCCGAGATGCCGTGGCGAGGTGACCTTCTTCGCAATGAGATCCTCGGCAACCGCGGCGAAATCATCGTAGATCCGCTGACGGTGCGTCTTCAGACCCGCCTCGTGCCATGCAGGTCCGAATTCCCCGCCGCCGCGGATATTGGCAACCACATAGACGCCGCCGTGCTCCAGCCACAGTTTTCCCAAGGAGCCGCTGTACGTGGGCGTCATCGATATGGAGAACCCGCCGTATGCATACAAGATGGTCGCATTGGTTCCGTCGAGTTTCATGTTTTTCGGGTGAACGATGAAGTACGGAATCTTGGTGCCGTCCTTCGACGTTGCGAAGCGTTGCTCGACGGTATCTCCCGACGCATCGAATTTTGGCGACTCCGCTTTGGCCCGGCTCAGCGCGCCGGTATTGGTGTTGGCAAGCAACAGCGTCGGAGGCGTCAAGTAGCCGCTCACGTTGACGAACGCGCCCACACCGGTCTTGTCGGCTGCGCCAAGTCCTATCGAAGAGTTGTCGGGCAGATCGAGCCGGCGCGCCGACCAGCCGTTGTTGGCCATCGGAGTGTAGACGTACGCTCGACCCTTTACGTTGTCGAGTGTGGCAACGATGAGATGATCGCGAGTCGCGCTCACCCCTTCGAGCGTCTCTCGTGGCCCAGGCTTGTAGATGACCGTCGGCCGGAGATGCTCGGGATCCTTCAGCGCCGCGGCGAGATCGACCGACACGAGCGCTCCGGCGGGAAACACCGTCCCATTTGCCGTCCACGTCTCATCGAGCCCGATCAGCAAGCGCCCCGCGATCAGTTGTCCGGGATTGGACTTGAGCGGAATGTTGAGCTTGCGAGGCCCGGCCGCGGTGAGGATTTGCGTTTCGGACTGAAAGAACGATACGCCGCGGCGAATGAATAGCGCGCGGTGGCCCTGTCCATCTGAGCGGGCGAAAGGACTGACGCTAACATCGGACTTGATGCCCCGAAGAAGCTCGACCGCACTCGTGAGCGGTTGGCTGCGATTGAGTCGCTTGACCACGAACGCATAGCCGGAAGCGGTAAGAAGCCCAGGTTCCCATTCGCGCGAGACCAACAGTGAATTGTCATCGGCCCAGATCGCGCTCTGCTTGCCGCGCGGGAGCGCGAAACCGTCGGCCACAAAATCGCCGCTCTTGAGATCGAACTCGCGAACCGTTACGGCATCTTCGCCGCCTTCCGAAAGCCGGACGAGACAGCGGGTGCGGCTCGGTGAATCGCAATCGGCCCCGCTCCAGACCCAGTTTTTCTGCTCGGTCTTTGACAGCATATCCAGATCGAGCACGGTCTTCCACGCCGGCGCCGGGCTCGCGTAATCGGCGAGCGACGTCGTACGCCAGATGCCTCGGACGTGATCGGCATCGCGCCAAAAATTGTAGACGCGTCCATTGATGAACTGCGGGGCCGGGATGCGATCCTTAG
The DNA here is from genome assembly GCA_003136895.1 of Candidatus Erabacter solicola. Classification (GTDB taxonomy): domain Bacteria; phylum Vulcanimicrobiota; class Vulcanimicrobiia; order Vulcanimicrobiales; family Vulcanimicrobiaceae; genus Erabacter; species Erabacter solicola. Next base: position 12,809 of record PLDY01000045.1, read on the forward strand.
CCTGACCGATCTTCAGCGCGCTCGCATAGAAATCTGCGAACCGCGGATCCTTCTGCAATACGTTCAGGGTCTTGGCATTCTCGGTTTTGACCCAGTCAACGGCACGGGCGCCGTTCACTTGTTCCAGCCAGAGAAACGGATCGGACGCGTCGCGATCCGCGGCGGCCGTTGCGCTCGTAGTTGGTTGCTGAGCGGTTGTCGTTTGCGCGCCGGCGCTTAGCGCAAGGTTCAAGGGGAGAGCGATCAGAGCAAGGAGCGCAAGAACGCGAAACAAATCGACGCCTCTTCATCTGTACTTCGATCAATAGGCTTTTTGGGTAGCATTTCCGTTGGAAGAGTATGGCGACCTGCATCTACAGATGGCGCCTCTTGCCCGATGCGCGTCTGCGGACTTCCTAAATTGCGTTATGCGCCTGGGCTAGTTTGGCGGTATGTACTACCAGTTGCAGATCTCGAAGGTGAAGCGTCCCGGCTCGACAAGCCAGACACCGGGCATGCCGCTTCCTATGCCACGATCGTGATCCGTGGTACCATGAGCGGACCTCCGCTTACGAAAGGCAGCACACAACTTGGAACACTTCGTCGCGCAGATGCTCCATATCGGAGCCTGGGTTTTCGGAATTATTTTTCTGTTCGCGCTTATTGGTGTCTTCGCGGTCATCAGCTGGATCGTCAATGCGTTCCGGAAAACGGAGGCTGCCATCGAGGGCGGCGTTCACAACGTTCAAGACAAACTTCACGGCCACGATTCGTAAAGCTCCCGCTCGTACCCACGGAAACTATCCCCAGCGCAGTCTGTAGCGCGCATTGGGCAAGAGATAGACTCTTGAACGGTGATAGTCTAGGTAGACGGTGAAATTTCTCAGCAAGTCTTGCCCCAGCAAGCCATCGAAATCTTCACCCTCGAACGAGCGGCCGTCGTCTTCGGTCGCATAGAACAGCCAGCGCGGGAACGAGAGCGATCCGACGCCCAAACTCGACGCCTGGACCGGATGAAACCGAATCTTGCCGCCGACACCCCAAATGTGCGACACGAACGGCGAACTCGCGGTGATCGCATCGCCGAGACCTTGATCCTTCGTGTCTTTGGGATGGGCCGCGACGAAATCCGAAAAGAGCATGCTGCGGTCGGCGCCGGTGTCGAGAATGAAATGCTCGCCCTTCGCTTCGCCGACGCGAGCTTCGAGAATCGGCACGTCGTCGTCGAGCTGGATCGGAAGTTCGATCGCTCCCACCGGCGGGGTGAAGCGCTCCACGTCGATCGCCTCGGCCGTTCCACTTTCGTAATCGATCGCGACGACACAGCCGGCGATGAAGTCGAATCCCAGCAATCCGGCAATGGGCGTCTGCTCGTCGGCCCACGTCTGAAAGAGCGCCGTCTCCGCCTCGACGTTGGTCACCTTGATGCCGTTAAACGTCATCAGCGGAATGATCGCGTGACCGGCGACATACACTCCGGCCGTCGCCTCCGTCGATTTCCCAAACGTTTCGATCTTCAGCGCGTCGGCGACCGAGCGATCGAGTAGTATCCCCGACGCCCCGGAATCGAGTTGAAAATTGACCTTATGTCCACCCATCTCGGCGGTGATGATGATCCGGTCGCCGATGATCTTTATCGGAAGCTTGACGCGCTCGGCCGGCATCGCGACGGGGTTGCGTGCATCGGGGGGGATTTGCAGCCGCGCATCGTCGACGGACTCGTTTGCCGAGTACGACTTCAATGTCCAATCTTCGTCATTGTACTGGCGTCCGTCGCTGACGCGAAAATGCCAGGGGCGCGTGACGCCGTCGGCGGTTCGGAAATCCTCGAACGTGGTAACGACGCGCTGGTCGTAGACCGCGCGCTCGCGCCGAACGAGCAAAAACGTCTTCTTGTCGTAGAAGCGATACTCGACCCGGCCGCCCGGCGGCGCGACCTTGACGACAAAGGCCTCCGGCGACGCCGCTTCACCGATCAGCGCAACGCCGTGCGTCACTCCATCGCTCGCCTCCGCCAGCGCTGCCACATTCCGGTCGTCGCGGTCGTGGATGCCGCCCTCGATGACCGTGTAGCCGCTGTACCCTTGGTGCCAGCTGCGTCCTTTGTAGCGTCCGGATGCCGAATGGAGTCTCGCGTAGGTGCGGTCGTACCGGTACTCGTCGCCCGCATCGAGATCGGTCTCCGTTCCCGAGATCTCGCCGTCCCGAAAATCCCACGCTTCTAGCGTCGCGCGCGCCTCGGCTCGCAACGTTCCGCGCGCGCTCTTCGCCTGAAGCAGAACGTGGTCGAGGGTTTCGGTCGTGGGTGAAACGGCCGGCGCCGACGACGGATCGCTTTTAGCCTCCGACGCACTCGCCGCTAAGAAACACGCAGCGGCGATGCCCGCAAGACAGTGCCGCATCACGTCTTCGGCATAACCTTGAAACGCTGCGAGAAGTGCGCGTTCGGTTTGAGGAACATGCGGTGATTGGCATAGTCGAGGTACATGTCGAAGTACCACAGCATATCGAAACCGACGATTGCGTCCACATCGTGATCGTAGGGTGAGTCGTCGTTCGTGGCGACTACGGGCAACTTCACGAAATGCGCGGTCGAGAAGCGAAAATCCGGAACCTCGCTCAACCAAACCGCGAGCTCGCGCCCATACGTCGCGGAATCCGCAAACGGGACAACGGCCTTGCGCCGCGATTTTCCGGCGCTGTCCGGAACGGCGTCGGGGTGCTGATCGGTGAACGGCGCCATGATGAACGAGACTGGAAAACGGCAATCGATCAACATGTTACTCGCGTCGTGACCCCCGATCGAGCCGCTCGTGAACGGCAGGCCGTCGTCTATCGTCAGCGGGACGATGTATGCTCCCTTCAGGAGGTCATCCGTCAGCGCATTCTCCATCAGAACTTCGGTCCGGCCGTTCACAAAGTCGATCTTGAAGACGCCGCTCTGCAGAAAGTCCGTGCCGAGCAATCCGACGATCTTCGTACCGTAATCCGCCATGTAGTTGAAGCTCACCGCGCGCAGCGCTACGTGATGGAGCACCACGGATTCTCCGACGCGCGCCTCAGGAATCTCCGTATCGTACCCAACGTGAGCACCCGTCTTTGTTTGGATCGTTTGCCCGAAGGTCGGCAGGTTGAGTTCGCGCGCTACGTCGCGATCGATGATCGAGACCGGCGCGCCGGTGGAGAGTTCGAAGTCGAGCCCGCGCCCGTTGACGGTGAGGCGAACGACGACCGTTTCGTTCGTGACCCGGCCCGCGACAATGCCGGGTTTATCAAAGACGCCCGGATTGAACGCGCCGGCCGGCGCCGCAAAGATCCCGGCCTCGACCGGCTCCCCGAGCGTCAACGCCGTGCGCATGAAATCGTCTTCGAGTCCGAGTTCGGCGACCGAATCGCGCACGTGCCAGGGCTCCGTGTAGCCGTTTGTCGTCCGATAGTCCTCGTAGTAAGCGACGAGCCGGCGGCCGGCCACGCTCGCCTCGGTGCGGACGATCAAACCGGATTCCTTGTCATACAGAATCCATTCGGGATGCTTTGCGCCTGAAAGGCGCACTTCGACAACGTAGGCGGGCTTCGGAAGCGCGATCTCACCCAAGAGCTTCGCATCGTTCTTGGGGTCGGCTGCGTCTTCTACGACGCGAAACATTGCGAAGCTCTCGTCGTCCGTGGTCGTCATCAGATAGACGTTGCCGTTGGGGACCTTGTGCCAGCGGCGTCCTTCGAATTGTCCGTATTCCTCGCCGAACGGGCCGTGCTGGATGTGTGAGACGTAATCGAGACCGCGCCGAAAGAGCGTCTCGCTTCCGGCAAAACCGAGATCGTTCCGGGACCAGACCTCGCGGCGCGATTCCTGCAACCCGGGATGACGGCCGATCGCACTCTCGTGCTGTTTAAGGACAGCTGCCAGTGTGGCAGCCGTCGCACTGATTCCGGTGGGAGGCGCGTCGAGGGCCTTCTCTTTTTCCGCCTTATCGTCACGCGCCGAAGCCGGCCCGGCGGTTACGATCAAGAGCAGTCCGACGAAAAATGCCAAAAACGAGCGTTTCATAATAAACGGCAACCTCGTAGCTAGTCGGATGTTTCTAGTCCTGTTCGCCCGGCCTAGACGGCCGGACCTCTTTGCAATTCAACCTTCCGCTGACCGCCGGATCGACTTCGAACTTCGGGGTCTCTGTCACGGCGGCGCGCTCGCTTAACGGCGGTTCCTACAAAAAGCGCGTCGGCTGATTGATCGTACGCCAGATGTGGGCCGAGGGGCTCGCATCGAAGCCGAGGCCCTCTTCCGGTTGACGAAAGTTTCGCGCGACGATATCGGTGAACGTTTCCAGACGCACGACGGCGTCGGGGTCGAACGAATAGATGTCGTTCACCGTGATCATACGGCTGGTCAGATACCAAGGGTGGTTGCGCGCGTACGCATACGCGGCGGCGATATGCGGTTCGGGTTCGAAAGCGTCGCCGAAAAAGCGAACGTACGTCTCGGGGTAGCTGTAACCAGCCGCTTCGTCGGCGTAGAAACGCAACGCCTGGTGATAGCGGATCGCCCAGCTCACTTCTTCATCAACATACGGCTCGACGAGTTGGGCCGCCCAGTACCCGTGATCGGCGCGAATGAAACCGATAACGCTGATATCGTGCAGAAGGCACGCTAGCACGATCTTCTCGGGTTGTCCCGCTTTGAGCGCGTGCGTCGCGCTTTGCAGAACGTGGGCGGCCGGCCCGAAGCGGTACCGGAAAAAGTCGAGCAGCGTGGGACGCTTGGGCATCGGCGGCAGCCGCGGGTCGCTGCCCATCAAGTAGCGTTGCCCGAGCCGTCGCAACTGCGGTGTACGGTAACCCGTCGGATCGTCTTCGCCCGACGTGAACACATTTGACTTGACGGCGAGCGCATCCAATTCATCGCTGAGACGCATCTCGAGCGCGTCGGCGCGCTCCGAGATACTCAAGCCAGTCTGATCGGAGGGTGACACGAAAATCGGCTTCGGCGGGGAGTTCCCGGCCGCCTCGAACTCGATGTGATCGGCGAAGGGATAGCCCGACCGCGACCGTATCGTGAGCGGCATGGCAATGGGACTGCTGTACCTCTTCCTGGCGATCTGGATCGTCAGCTATGCGATGAAACGCAAGCAGTGGTCCTGGCCCGCCTTCGGCTGGATACTGTTGCTGGCAGTCATCGTAGGCGGCGCGGCCATCGGCGCCGGCCTGATGGTGGTCGACCGCGTCGGTCCCGGAAACGACGGCGTAAGCTTGGGTGTATTTTTCGGATTGATCGCCGCGGCCGTGCTGATCATCACATTCCTCGCGATCAAGATCGAACGGCACTACATCAAGCCGCCGTACCTTTAGTGCGGTTTCGGCATCGCCCGGTTGACCGTAGGGTGCAAGAGGCCGGAACTCGCAAACGGCACGCATACCCAATTTGAATCCGTCGAATAGGTCGGGCTGGTCAAGGCACAAGCCCAGTCGCAATGCGGTTCTTGCCATTATGCTGTCGGTCGGGGTTGCCACTCCGATAGCCTGCCATAGGGACGGTACGTCGGCGCAAGAACGTGGCGAACGATCCTATCGTTTGCCAGCGATACGATTGTCCTCCGCCAGCGTGCTCCGCCAAGCCAGCTCGCCGATTTGGTCGCGCGAGGCAGACCCCCCGGAAAATCTGGCGCCTCCGCAGAGCAGTGCGAGCTTGCTCGCTTTCGGCAAGGGCATTATCGTCTTCTCGTCGCGCAGAGTCGTCTCGGGCTTTAGCGAGGCCACCGGCAGGCTTATCTGGCGTGCCGGGCGAGGCGCGATTCCCGTCTATGCTGGGGGAATCTTCGCTTATTCAAGCTCGGACGGGAGCGTACACGGCGTCAATCCATTGACCGGCGTAACGCGGTGGAGTTTCACGTTTCCGCCAAGCACCCGCCACCCTTCAGGAGAGTTCTCACACATTCTTTGGTCAACGGGAACGACGTTCCTCATTTCCCGCGCCTTCAGAGAAAAGGCGCAGGATGTGATTGGGGAGACAAATAGTTACGGCGAACTTTCAGCAACTGGGAAGCTGGACTGGACAGCCCCATTAAGTGGTTACGCCATGACACCGATTATCGCGGGACCGTACGCGATTCAGGCGTTCATCCCACACATGGACAGCTTCGTTTATTCTCTGCGACTGGGCGCGCACGGTGGTTTCTCTTCGAACCTGGGGCAAGCGGACGAGATTAATGACGTCCAACCACCGCTGGCTATTTTGTCCGGCGGAGCAAGATATGGCACGGAGCCTCAAGACAGGGTTCTTACGTTCGAGATTCATGCGGCTGACCTGCGGAGCGGAAAGGTTGATTGGAAATATTTATATGCACCGGACTACAATGAGAATTACGCCAGGTTCTACACGAAGAACTTAAAGGATTTGTGCACCGGGGAATGCGGTTGGCGCTCGATTGGGATTGAAGGCAACGCGGTCTATGTCGCCGTTTACGGCGTACGGGTCTATCGCTATGGACTCAGTCTTGGTAATTCGCAACATCCGCTCCTCGTTTCTGAGGACGGAAGGTATATTGGAGGCCCCTATCACGGCGCAATCTATGTCGCTCGCGGAGACGGTATATGGATGATTCGGCCACGCGAGCATTCGATCGAATCGATGCGCATTGCTCAGTCGTCTTCGTCCTTCAGCGCGATCGCAATCATCGGGAAAACGGCGTACGTCGGCTTCGCTGACGGCCTCTTAAGGGGCGTCGACGTGGACGACGGGCACACTGTTCTGGATGCCAAGACCTGCCCTGCCACTCGCATATCGGTCAGTTCGACCAGAGTGTATGCTGTTTGCGCTCTCGCCAAGAACCACTGGCGCGTGGTCGCGTTTTCACGGCGCTAGCGTCTCGAGGCTCGGCTACAATCGCAAATGTTAGAGAATGTCGGTCTGCAAACGGGGCAATGAACCGATGGCTGGAACCTACCGGGAGGCTCCAGCGAAAACGTCTGCGCCGCTGTAGTACAGGAGATATTAGGCGATGTCTTTGGCCAACAATTTGCGGGAAATCATGCCGGATATGCTGCGGACCCCTACTGGGTGAAAGTAACGAACGCGCCGCGCTCGGGCGGCCGGCTGATCGTCGACGCGCTGGCGATCAACGGCAGCGACACCGCCTATTGCGTGCCGGGCGAGAGCTACCTTGCGGTCTTGGATGCGTTCCTCGACGTTCCGGCGATTCGCGTGATCGTCTGCAAGCACGAAGCCGCTGCGGCCAATATGGCCGACGCCTACGGCAAGATGACCGGCCGCCCCGGCATCGCATTCGTGACCCGCGGACCGGGCGCGACCCACGCCAGCATCGGCGTGCATACCGCAATGCAAGACTCGACGCCGATGATTCTGTTCGTCGGTCAAGTCGCGCGCGAAATGCAGGGACGCGAGGCGTTTCAAGAGATCGACATACCGCGCGTCTTTGGCGGTCTGGCCAAGTGGGCGGCGCAGATTGACGATGCGCGGCGCATCCCCGAATATGTATCGCGCGCCTTTTCCGTGGCCACCTCCGGGCGGCCGGGCCCCGTGGTGCTCGCGTTACCCGAGGATATGCTGCGCGATCGCGTCGAGGTCGCCGACGTGGGCGCGGCGGCGACGGTGCAGGCATATCCAGCGCGCGAGCAGATAGCGGAACTCCGAACGATGCTCGCCGCCGCGCGCCGCCCTATCGCTATTCTCGGCGGCAGCGGCTGGAGCAATGCAGCCTGCGAACAGTACCGCCGATTCGCGACGCGCAACACGTTGCCCACGGCCTGCTCGTTTCGGCGGCAATCGCTCTTCGACAATCGCGACGCGCTCTACATCGGGGATGCGGGCGTCGGTATCAATCCGGCACTCGCCGCGCGGATAACGTCGGCCGATCTCATCCTAGCGATCGGCGGCCGCCTCGGCGAGATGCCGACCAATGGCTACACCCTGATCGAGTCACCGCGTCCCAAGCAGCGCCTCATCCACGTGCACGCCGACGCGAACGAGCTGGGACGAGTGTACCAAGCCGATCTTGCAATCAATGCCGGTCCGATCAACTTCGCAGCCGCGCTTGAAGATGACGCAGTGCCGGCGAAACCTGCCTGGGCGGCGTGGGCTGCGGACGCGCGGACCGACTACGAGCGCAACCTCGAACCCAGTTACTCGCCGCCCATGGTCGACCTGACGACGGTCGTGCGTTACCTCTCGGCGCACCTGCCCGAGGATGCGTTTCTCTGCAACGGCGCCGGCAATCACTCGGCCTGGCTGCATCGCTTCTTTCAGTACAAACGCTTTGGAACGCAACTCGCGCCGATCAGCGGAGCGATGGGCTACGGCGTGCCGGCGGCGATTGCGGCAAAACTGCGCTATCCCGAACGTGAGGTCGTCTCGGTCGCAGGCGACGGCTGTTTTCTGATGACCGGGCACGAACTTGCGACCGCCGTGCAGTACGATGCGCGCGCGATCTTCCTCGTGGTCAACAACGGGATGTATGCAACGATCCGGATGCATCAGGAACGCAGCTACCCGGGACGCGTCAGCGCGACGGAGATCGTCAACCCTGATTTCGTGATGCTCGCGCGCGCCTACGGCGCGTATGGCGAACTCGTCGAGCGCACCGAGGATTTCCCTGCGGCGTTCGAACGCGCGCGAAACGCGAAAGCACCCGCCCTGCTCGAATTGCGCGTCGACCCGGATGCGATCGCACCCCGCACCACGCTGACCACGATTCGCGAGCGCGCGCAGGCGAAGTAGCCGCTTACCTCACTTGTCGACGCGTTTGGCGTTCCTCGGCGTTGAAATTGTGATGGCCGGATCGTTGTAGTTCGAGAACGCGATCTTCGAAGGCCCGCCGCTGCAGGCCAACAGACGAAACGTACTCTTTTCGTACGTGCAGTCTAGGAAATCCGTCACTTTGGCGCCGCGCGGATCCTTGATCACGACGCTGCCGACCGTCTTTCCGCCGGCCGTTAGATCGGGTCCGGACGATCGCACGACGACGTCGAAGACGTCGCCCTCGAACCCCATGACCAGGTGGTCGGACCAGGTTTGAACGGTCGGACCGGCAGGATCGTTGCCGTACACTTCGTGACCGATGATAATCGTCTCGTCGCGTCCCATCGAGCCGCCGGCCGCGAGTTGACGATAGCGGTTCGGCGCGACGACGGTAAACGTGATCGTGCCTCCCAGCGGCACGAACGGATTGGGACTCACCGTGACGGTCTCAACAAACGACGTCGCAGCGCGCAGCGCCGCGCGAATCTTCGCTTGCAATATCGAAACGTCGCCGGCGCGAGCCGGAAGCGCTTGCGCCAGCAAAACGAACGCCGCTAACGCGGCGGTCAAGATGTATTTCATCGCCCCGGCCTTTCGCGTCCTAATGTCCCAAATGCCAGCCGTGCTTCGCGCACTCGTACGGGCGAAGCCCGCTGCTGGTCCGCGGAATCGCCCGTTCGGCCGCCTTGGCGGTAGCGTATGCTGCCTTGGGCGCACCGTTCTTCTTGTAGCACGAACGCGGACCGCCCGTCTTGCGCGGCGCGGTCACGTCAGGCCGTCCTACTTCCGCTTGTGGAGGATGAACCCGTTGCCCTCGGTATCTTCGCCAAAGGCCATGTGACAAACGGGCGTCTCTTCAACGTGTCCCTCGCCGTGGAACTTCACGCCGCGCGCCATGTGGGCCGCAACCGCCGCCGGAACGTCATCGACGACGAACATGACGCCGCCGCCCGGCGTGAAGCCGGATGTTTCCGTCGGCTTGTATACTCCGAATGATTCGCCGTTCGGAAACGTCCATTCGCTGACCATTCCCGGAAAGGCCAGCGTCGGCTCGGCCCCGAGCAGCTCGGTGTAGAATTTCGTCGCGCGATCGAGATCCTTAACGTAATAGTACGATGCATCGATGCCCGAGACTTTATGTGCGGTCGTGCCTGCCACGGTGATACCTCCAGCAAACGGTAGGGGTCGGGACCACCCAATTCTGCCGGAGGGCCGTCTAATGCCTTCCGCGTTCGATGCTACCAGATTTGGCACCGCGTCGCGGGCGGACGGACCATCGCCGCGAGTAGCGGGCAGTCGAAGGCCTTTGCGAAGGTCTCCATGTTTGAGACGGTCGCATTGACGCGGAACTTTGCGTAGGCGTGAACGTTGGTCTTGGCCATCAGCGCGATGTATTCGGGACGCTGATTCGATGCCCAGACCTGCGCGAAGCCCATGAAGAAACGCTGCTCGGGCGTAAAGCCGTCGATGACGAGCCGCGGATGAGCGGCCTGCCACTTTTGGAAGGCTTTGTATGCGATCGCGACGCCGCCGAGGTCGGCGATCGCTTCGCCTTCGACCAGCTTCCCATTCTCTTGCACGCCGGGCATCGGCGAGAGCGCGTCGTACTGCTTGACCACACAGTCCGCGCGCGTCGTGAATTTCGCAACGTCTTCGGGCGCCCAAAGATCGCTGAGGTTTCCATCGGGGCCGTACTTGCGGCCTTCGTCATCGAAGCCGTGCGTCGATTCGTGGCCGATCACCGCGCCGATCCCGCCGTAGTTGACCGCCATATCGGCATCCTTGTTGAAGAACGGCGGTTGCAGGATGCCGGCGGGGAAGACGATCTCGTTGACGTTTGGGCTGTAATAGGCGTTGACGGTCGGCGGGGTCATCCCCCAACGGGCGCGGTCGACCGTCTTGCCGATGCGCGAGAGGCCTTCAGCGAAGCGGTAGCGGGCGGAGGTCATGACGTTCGCCGCGTACGAGGCGCGCGTGATGTCGAGCCCGCCGTAGGTGCGCCACGTGTCCGGATAACCGATCTTCAATTGAAACGCATCGAGTTTCTCGATCGCGCGCTGACGCGTCTGCGGCGACATCCAGTCGAGCGTCGAGAAATCGTCGCGTAGCGTCTGCTTGACGTTTTTGACGAGGTCCAGCATCTCGGCTTTGGCCGAGGGCGGGAAGGTTCGCGCCACGTACAGTTGGCCGAGCGCATCGCCCAGATTCATGTCGGTCACGCGGACGCAGCGCTGCCAGCGCGGCAACTGTTCCGGCGTACCGTTGAGCGTCTTGGTGTAGAAAGCGAAATTCGCATCGTCGAACGGCTTCGAAAGGTACGGGGCCGCGTTGTGGACGGTCTGCCAGCGCAGATACGTCCGAATATCGGCGACGTTCGCGGTCGCAAGCCAAGCCGAGAGCGCCCGGAAGAAGTCGGGTTGCGCGACGTTGATCGGCCCATCTGCCGGGATCTTATTGGTCGCGAAGAACGTGGCCCAATCGAAGCTGGGGGCGAGCGCTTGCACCTGTGCGAGCGTCATCTTATGGTCGGTAGCCGCCGGATCGCGCTGCGCTACCCGCGAGAGCTGATTCTGCGCGAGCGTCGTCTCGAGTGCGAGCACGGTTGTGGCGTTCTTGGCCGCCACATCGGGAGCGTCGCCAAGCAACGCGAACATCTGGGTTACGTGCGCGAGATAACCGGCGCGTATGCCCTTGCTGCGATCGTCGTCTTTAAGATAGTAGTCGCGGTCCGGCAGGCCCAGACCACCCTGACGCAGTTGGAGAATCACGTGATTCGCGTCGTGAGAGTCGGCGCCGCCGTTGTAACTAAACAGCGCACCGACGCCTTCCGCGCTCAGCGCGGCGAGCGGCCGCGCCAGCGTCTTCACGTCGCTGATCGTCGCGACCATCGCGAGACGATGTGCGATCGGTCGCGCGCCCGCGGCATCGATTGCAGCCGTATCCATGCAACTCGCATAGAAATCGGCGATCTTCTGCCGGCTGCTGCCCGGCGCGAGGTTCATGGCCGTCGACGCTTCGGTGAGAATGGCATGCAGCACGTCCTGATTGCGATCGGCCAGGGCGTTGAACGTACCGGTGACCGCACTTGAGGCCGGAATCGGATGACTCTTGATCCAGCCGCCGACGGCGTATTGATAGAAGTCGTCGCAGGCTTTGCACGTGGGATCGATATTGGCTTTATCGATCCCACTCAGTTCGCCGGTCGCGGCGCCGGCGTTGCTGCCGGCAAAAAAGGCAATGAGGGCGACCACGGCGCCGATGCGTAACGTGCGAAAAATGCTCATACTCATGCGACGTACCTACAAAGCACGCTCGGCGATTCCTACCAAGCGAGCGGCATGTGAGCAAAGGTCAGGTGTACGGCCCGTGCAAAGCAGACACCAATGGAATGCTCTTACCTGGCCGCCCTCGTGCTGGTCGCCGCAGTGTTTGCGAGTAGCGGAGCGGCAGCCCAAGAGCGACCGTCGCCCGCTCCGGCTGCTTCCGCGACTCCCGATCCGTGCGGCGGCGACTCGCGGCTGCTCGCGACTCTGAACCGGCCGACAATCGGCTTCAGCGCCTGCGCGATTGCCAAGGGAACGGTCGTTTTCGAGGGAGGCTATCAGAATTCGGCCGTCACGGGGGCCGGCGCGGGCAACCAGGTACAATACGCGCAACCGTTTACGCGCATCGGTGTCTTCGACCGACTCGAACTGGATCTCGTGACGCCGGATTTCAATCGCGTTACTTCGGCCGGCACGTTGACAAGCGGCTACAACGATTCGGGTCTCGGTTTCAAGTATCAATTCGATCCCAGGACAAAGTGGACGTACGGCATCGACGGCATCCTGACCGTGGCCACCGGGACCAACGCGTTCGCGGGCGGCGCGCCCGGCTATACCGGCAACTTCGACGTCTCGTATGCGCTCAGCCCGGCAACGGCGATCGGCTCGACCCTCGCCTTCGAGTCGTTGAGTGGTTTCGTGCGCAGCGGCGCCCGAACTCGCTACGGCGTCTTCATGCCGTCGGTGGTTCTCTCCGGGCAGCTTCCGGGGTACTTCCAACTCTACGCCGAGTATGTCTTCGCCTCGAAAGTTGCGCCCGACATGGGCGCGCGGTCGACGATCGACTACGGCGTCCAGAAATTGCTTGGCAGACGACTCGAAATCGATCTCGAAGTTGGACAGAGTCTCAATGCCGTCGCCGGAGCGCGCACGCACTATATCGGCTCGGGCGTAGGCATTCAGCTTTGATCGTCTGTTTCGGCGCCGCGGCGCTCGACCGCAAATATCACGCGCTCGGCGAGCTCCGGCTCGGTACGTCGAATCCGGTTCGCGGCGAGCGCAGCTTCGGCGGCGTCGCGCGCAACGTGGCCGAGAACCTCGCGCGACTGGGCGTCGATACGAGCCTCGTCTCGATCGTGGGCGACGACGAGTCCGGCGCCGAGCTCGTCGCGCACCTGAAGCTTTCCGGCGTGAATACCGATCGCATCGCCGTTGCAGCGAGCTGGGCCACCGGCGAATACGTCGCGATCATGGATCGAACGAACGATCTGACCGTCGGAGCGTCCGACATGACGATCCTCGATTCGCTGACGATCGCCGCCGTCGAATGGATCCGCACCACGCCGTCACCGCCCGATTGGATCTTCGCGGATTGCAATCTCCCGCCCGACGTCCTGGCATTCTTCATCGCCACCGGCGCCGCCGGAGGCAGCAGCCTCGCGGTCGACGCGGTCTCGATTCCCAAGGTTGCCCGTCTAGGGCGCGATCTGCACGGCCTCGACCTGCTCTTCATCAACGAAGGCGAAGCGCGAGCTTATCTTGGCCGCGAGCGCGAGCCCCAGGCGAGCGAACTCGCCTGCGAACTCGTGCGACGCGGCGCCGCGACGGTCGTGCTGACGCTGGGCGCGCGCGGACTCGTCGTCGCGGACGCTGCGGATGTCACGTCGCACGCGGCGCCTTCGATCGTGGCGCGCGATATGACCGGAGCCGGTGATGCGTTGATCGCGGGTACGCTTCTACGGCTGATGGAAGGTCTGCCACCACGCAGCGCAATCGATACCGGGATTCTCCTCGCCGGCCTCACCGTCGAAAGCGCGGCGAGCGTTCATCCCGATCTGTCGCCTGCATTTCTGGAGTCGCAGCGGACGCGACTCGAGGCTGCCTTCCGATGATTCGCATCGCACCCGAGGTGGCATCGGCCTTGGCGAACGGCGCGCCGCTGGTCGCACTCGAGACGACGATCGTCACGCACGGCATGCCGTATCCGCAGAACGTCTCGACGGCGCTGTCGGTCGAGGCAATCGTCCGCGATGCCGGCGCCGTTCCGGCAACGATCGCGGTAATCGAAGGCTGCATTCGCATTGGACTTTCGGCCGAAGAACTCGAGCGGCTCGCGACCGCGAGCGACGTCCTCAAGTTGAGTCGCGCGGATCTTCCCTATGCGCTCGCAAGCGGTCGTACGGGCGCGACGACGGTCGCTGCGACGATGATCTGCGCGCACCTTGCGCGCATCGGCGTCTTCGCAACGGGCGGCATCGGCGGCGTGCACCGCGGCGCCGAGACGACGATGGATATCTCGGCCGACCTCGAGGAACTCGCGCGAACGCCGGTCGCCGTCGTTTGCGCCGGTGCGAAGGCGCTGCTGGATATTCCGAAGACGCTGGAAGTTCTCGAGACACGCGGCGTTCCGGTCGTGTGTTATCGCTGCGACGAATTTCCGGCGTTCTGGAGTCGCTCGAGCGGACTGCCGGCGCCGTTGCGGCTCGACGAGCCGCGGGCGATCGCGCAACTTATCCGCGCTCAACGCGAACTTGGCCTCGGCGGCGGCCTGGTCGTCGCCAACCCGATTCCGCATGCCGACGAGATTCCGGCGCCCGAGATGAACGACCACATCGAAACCGCCGTCGAGGAAGCGCGCCGCGACGGAATAACCGGCAAAGCGCTGACGCCCTTCTTACTCGATCGTCTGATGTCGAACACGGCGGGGCGCAGTCTCGACGCCAACATCGCACTCGTCAAGAGCAACGCGCACCTCGCGGCGCGAATCGCGCTGGCGCTCGTCGGCACCTAACGCAGGAAAGTTTCGATCTCCTCGCCCGGGTTCGGCGGCTCCACGCGGCCGCCGAGGTTCTGACCCAAGAAAACTTCGGCGGCGGCAGTGAACCGCTTGTTGTTCTGAGGGTTCGCGAAACCGTGCCCTTCATCTTCAAACAAGACGTATGTGACGGGTATCCCGTTCTTGCGCATCACGCCGACGATCTGATCGCTTTCGGGTTGCTTGACGCGTGGATCGTTCGCGCCTTGCGCCACGAGGAGCGGGACGCGAATCTCGCTCGCCTTGAACAACGGCGATTGCGTATCCAGGAACGCGCCTTCGCCCATGCGCTGCGTGAACGTCGCCCGCATCGTCTTCCAGTACGGCGGGATCGAGGCGAGCAGCGTGTTGAGATTCGACGGTCCGACGATGTCGATGCCGCAGGTGAAAGCTACGGGCGTGAACGTCAATGCGGCGAGCACCGCGTATCCACCGTAACTGCCGCCCATGATCGCGAAGCGCGCCGGATCCGAGTAGCCCTGCGCGATCGCCCAATCGCGCGCGTCGAGCAAGTCGGTGCGCATCGTGCCGGCCCACTCGAGATTGCCCGCGTTCAGAAACGCTTTGCCATAGCCGGTCGAACCGCGAAAGTTCACCTGCAGCACGGCATATCCACGATTCGAGAGCCATTGCGCCCACGGATCGAAGCCCCAGCGGTCGCGATGCCAGGGACCGCCGTGAACGAACATGACGGTAGGCAATCCCCGCGGTTCGACGCCGGCGGGAAGCGTGAGATATCCGTGAATCTCGAGACCGTCGCGAGCGGCGAAGACGATCGGACGCATCGGCGACAGCACGCGTCCGAGAAGTGCCGGACGCGTATAGAAAAGGAACGTGCCTGACTTCGCGGCGCGATCGTACGCATAGTACGCGGTCGGCCCTGAGTCGACCGAATAGCGCACGATCAGCGTCTCTCCGTCGGCGCTCCCGCCCTCGATGCCGAAATCGCCGTCGTGGAGCGCCGCGAGCGCGGCAAAGGCCGGCGCAAAATCGGTTTCGAGGACGGTCCACTCCGTTCGCTCGCGCGAGATCGCAACGGCGACCAGCCGGTTCGTCGCGGGATCGACGTAGGCAGCGGCGACATCGTAGGTCGGATCCTCGACGATCGGACTGCTCGCGCCGGTTGCGAGATCGTAGAGCATCAAGCGCGCAGCATTGGAGCCCTTCGAACTGATGACGTACATCTTCCGGTCGTCGGGCGTAAACGCCACGGGCGACCCCGGGCCGTCTTCGAACGAGTACTCGTCCAGCGTTCTCCACGGCGACGACGCGTCGTCGCGCACGCGGATCAGTGAGGTGCCGTCATCGTTTTGCACGACCGCCGCCCGTACGGCAAAGGCGTTGTCGCTCAGCCAAGCACTGACGTCGCCCGGATTCTGCGTGTCGAGCCGGCTGGTTCCGTTCTTGAGATCGAAGCGATGAATATCGAAGACGCTCTCATCGCGATCGTTCTGCGCGATCAAAATCTCGTCGGGAAAACGATGATCGAGGGCGATGATCTGGGCTCGCAGCTTTTCGCCGGGCGTGAGATCGCGGGCTTCGCCGCCATCGAGATCGACTTGAAAGACGTGATAATTTTCGTCGCCGGCACGGTCCTGCACGTACAGCACATGGCGGCTGTCGCCCCGCCAGGCAATCCCGGGAATCGGTCTGGCCGGATCGCGTGCGATCACGCGGTCGTCGCTCTTGCCGATGGTGGCGACCCAAACGCTGAGCATGCCGTCGCTCGGCGCGAGATAGGCCAGCATCGTTCCATCCGGAGAGAGCTTGGGGCTCACTCGCTCGGGATTACCGAAGAGCATATCGCGCGGAATGAGCGGCGGAGGTTTCTCGAGGGTCGTTGAGTTCATCACGCGCCTCGGTTGGCCATCCGGGATCGCTTTACATTGTGCGCCTCACCCGCCTGCGATGCGGCGAGCGGCCGTGCATTGGCGCCCCGCGTGGGCGCTCGCTCGCTCCGGGCGATCGTCGACGAAAGATGGCGAGCGGTCCGGAGCGAAGGTTACGGGCCGATGATTGAAGCCTATATGCGACCCACGACCCTTCGTGAAGCCCTCGAACTCTTAGTGCGCGAAGGCGGCCACGCCCGGCTCGTCGCCGGCGGGACCGATGTCCTGGTCGAATTGCAACGCGGCGTCAAGCCGACAAGGCGCCTCATCGACGTGACCGGCCTGCGAGCCGAACTCGATTTCATCAACGACGCTGGGGATCGCGTCGTGCTCGGCGCGCTCGCGACCCACAATGCCGTCTTGGCCTCTCCGCTCCTGCGGCGCGACGCGCTTCCTCTCGTTCAGGCTTGTGTCGAGGTCGGCGCTCCGCAGATTCGCACGCGTGCCACGGTCGCGGGCAACGTCGTCACCGCCTCACCCGCAAACGACACGATCAGCGCGCTCTACGCGCTCGACGCGCAGGTCGAACTCGTCAGCCTGAGCAGCTCGCGCACGCTCCCGGTCGAGGATTTCTGCACCGGATTTCGCACGACCGCACTCGTAGCGGGCGAGATGATTCGCAGCATCAGCGTTCGCAAACTCGGTTCGCGGCGGCGCGGCATCTTCATAAAACTCGGCCTGCGCCGCGCGCAGGCGATCTCGGTCATCAACGTTGCCGTCGTCGTCGAACTCGAAGGCGCACGCGTTCGCGATGCGCGCATCGCCCTGGGCTGCGTCGCACCGACGATCTTTCGCGCACGCACGGGCGAAGCGGCACTCATCGGAGCCCCGCTCGACCGTGCCACGCGCGAACGCGTCGCCGGGCTAGTGGCCGAAGAGATCAAACCGATCGACGACGTGCGCGGCTCGGCCGGCTACCGTCGCACGACGGTCGCGACGCTGATCGAGCGCGCTCTCGAGCGGATCGCCGACGGAACCGAAGCTGCCGGACTGTCCGACGTTCCGGTGCTGCTCGAAACCGCCTGGCCATCACAGCCGGCGCAGACGTTCTCGGGAACGATCGCGACCATCATAAACGGCAAACCTTATCGGCTGGAAGGCGCGATGCACAAGTCGCTCCTCGATGCGTTGCGCGAGAACGCCGGCCTGACCGGCGCTAAGGAAGGCTGCGCCGAGGGTGAGTGCGGCGCATGCACCGTGTGGCTCGACGGCAAGGCGGTCATGTCGTGCCTGGTTCCGGCGCCGCAGGCGCACGGCGCGCAACTGACCACGATTGAAGGCTTGGCCGGCGACGCTGAATTACACCCGCTGCAACGCGCCTTCATCGAGCGCGGCGCGGTCCAGTGCGGCTTTTGCATTCCGGGCATGATCATGGCGGGCGCGAAGTTGATCGACGAGCGCCCGGGCTGCGATCTCGACGACGCGCAGACCGCGATCAGCGGAAATATCTGCCGCTGCACGGGATATCGCAAGATCCTCGACGCGATGAGCGATGCCGCCGCCGAAACCGCGCGCGAGCACGCGCCGAAGAGCAAGGTGCCCGCGTGAAGATCGTCGGCGCTTCGATACCGCGTCCGGATGCGCTCGGGAAAGTAACCGGAGCCGCACAATATCCGGCCGACCTCGTGCGGCCCGGCATGCTGCACGCTGCCGCCGTGTGGGCGCACCACGCGCACGCCCGCATTCTTTCGATCGACACCTCGGCCGCCCGCGCGCTGCCCGGTGTTCGCACGGTCTTACTCGCAGTCGATGTCCCCTACAATCGATTCGGTTTGATCGAAGCCGATCAGCCTCTCCTCTGCGATGATATGGTGCGTTTCTACGGCGACCGCGTGGCGCTGGTCGTCGCCGAGAATGCGGCGATCGCCCGCGCTGCCGCGGACCTCGTGCGCGTGGAGTACGAAGACTTGCCGATCGTGAGTTCCGCCCAGCAGGCGATCGCACCCGGCGCGCCGCGCGTGCACGAGGATCGTTCCAACGTCCTGCTTCATCAAAAGATTCGCCGCGGCGATATCGAGGCCGGCTTCGCCGCCGCCGACGTCGTACTCGAGGGCCGCTTCACCACGAGTTGGCAGGAGCATGCGTACCTGCAGCCCGACGCCGGCATCTCGTATTGGGAGGGCGACAAACTCGTCCTCGAGACCGCCGGCCAGTGGCTGCACGAAGATCAGCGTCAGATCGCTGCGATGTTCGAGATGCCCGAGGAACGCATCGTCATTCGCTACGCGAAGATCGGTGGAGCGTTCGGTGGTCGCGAGGATCTTTCGCTCCCTCCGCTGGTCGCCCTAGCCGCCTGGAAGCTGCGCGAGCCGGTCGCGATGGTCTGGAACCGGGAAGAGTCGATCGTGGGTCATCATAAACGCCACCCCTTCACGATCACGATGAAGTGGGGCGCGAAACGCGACGGCTCGATCGTGGCGGCGCAGATCGAATCGATCGCCGATGGCGGCGCCTACGCTTCGACCTCGGCCGAAGTGCTGAAGTGTGCGGCGATTTTCGCGATCGGTCCGTACTCGATTCCGAACGTCGCAACCGACGCAATCGTCGCGTACACGAATAACGTGCCGAGCGGCGCCTTTCGAGGGTTCGGCGCGCCCCAGGCGCACTTCGCCGCCGAGACGATGGTCACCAGGCTCGCGCACGAGCTCGGTCTCGATCCTACGGACGTGCGCCGCAAGAATCTGTATAAGGAAGGCGACCTCGAATCCACGGGCAAGCCGTTGCCGGCGGGTGTCAGCGTCCGTCAGGTTTTCGAACGCTGTCTCGAAGAAAAGGCCGTTCGCTTCAAGAGTGACGGACGCGTCACGCCCGGATCGTCCCTGCGCCGCGGCGTCGGTCTGGCCTGCGGCATCAAGAACGTCGGCTACTCTTTTGGATTCCCCGAGCAGGCGACGGCGACGGTCGAACTCGAGGTTACGCCGGCGGAGATTCGCTCCGCCACGGTCCGCGTCGGAGCGGCCGAAGTGGGCCAAGGCGTCCACTTAGTCCTGCGCCAGATCGCCGCCGAGACGCTCGGGTTGCCCTTCGAAGCGGTGCGCATGATCACCGATGACTCATCGCAAGCACCCAACGCGGGTTCGGTCTCGGCCTCACGCATGACCTTGATGGGTGGCCGCGCCGTAGCAGAGGCTGCGAACGCAGCGCGCGGCAGTTGGGTCTACGGCGATCCGCCGAGGGCCACCGTGCAGTATATTCCGCCGCGCACGACGCCGCTCGATCTCGAAACAGGCGCCGGCGTTCCAAACTATTGCTACGGCTATTCGGCGCAAGCCGTCGAGGTCGAGGTCGACATGCGAACCGGCGTAACGCGCGTCGCGCGCATCATCAGCGTGCACGACGTGGGGCGCGCGATCAACCGCCAACAGGTCGAAGGTCAGATCGAAGGCTGCCTGGCGCAAGCCGTCGGCTACACGCTGACCGAGAACCTCTTGACGCGCGACGGCAAGATCTTGACGCCGTACTTCAGCACGTATCTACTTCCGACGACACTCGACATGCCGACCGAGGTCTATCCGATCATCCTCGAGAGCGCCGACCCCAACGGTCCCTTCGGCGCCCGGGGTGTCGCCGAGATGCCGCTCGTCCCGTTTGCGGCGGCCGTCGCCGCGGCGATTTTTGACGCGACCGGAGCATGGGTGACCGATCTGCCGATGACGCCGGAACGCATTCTGGCCGCGATCGACGAATCGCGTCGCCGCTCGGCGGCGAGCGCCGCCGCCCTCATCGTTTGAGCACGGCCTACGGCGCAAACGTCGCCGTCGTCGAGCCTCACGGAATCGAGCGCATCGACGAAGGCGAGCGCCACGGCAGCGAGCGCGACCTGTTTTCGTTGTGGTTCGCGGCGAACGCCGAGACCGCGACGTTCGCGATCGGCATCCTGACGATCGCGCTCTACGGCGCGAGCTTTTGGGGCGCGGCGCTCGGTATCGTGGTCGGTAATGTCGCTGGCTACGTCGTACTCGGCTTCTTGTCGCAGTTCGGTCCGCGCTTCGGCCGGCCGCAGATGGTCGCGTCTCGTGCGGCCTTCGGTTCGAACGCGAACGTCTTTCCAGCCGTACTCGCGTTCTTGGGCGGCGTCGGCTGGTTCGCGATCAACACGATCTTCGGCGCCTTTGCCGTTCAGGCGCTCTTTCATCTCCCGTATCTGCCGTCGCTCGCGATCGTACTGGGCATCGAGATCGTCATTGCGATCTACGGGCACAACATGATCCACCGCTTTGAGAAGGTCGCGGGCGTCGCGCTGACGATCGGCTTCATCGCGATCGCCATCGCCTGCTTCACGCGCGCGCACCTCGGCACGCCCTTCAACGCGCACGCACCGCTCGCGGCCGGCGGCGAGTGGGCGGCGATCGAATACTCGGCGGCGATCGCGTTCTCGTATTCGATCGGCTGGGCTCCGTGCGCGGCCGACTACTCGCGTTATCTCCCCGCAAAGAGCAGCAGCCGAAAGGTTTGGTGGTGGACATTCCTGGGCGGCATGATACCATCGACGGCGCTTGAGATTCTGGGTGCCGCGGCGGTCACAGCGATCGTCGGCACGGACCTCGTTGCGGCGACGCCGAGCGAGATCATCGGCAAACTCTTCAGCAGCGGTTGGCTCGTCGCGCTCGGTCTGATCACGGTGACGCTCGGAACACTGAGCGCGAATTGTCTGAACCTGTATTCGGGGGCGCTCTCGGCGCTCGTCGCCTGGGACCGCTTACGACGCCCCTGGTTCGCGCTACTCGTCGGTGCGTGTTTCGCCGCCGCGACCGTCGTGATCTTTACGGTTGCCGGCGCCACGGATGCGACCGCACGCTTTCCGGTCCTCGTGATTGCGCTGGCCGCACTCGCCGTCGGCCTGCTATGCGCCTTGGTCGTACGCTACACGCTCGTGCGTTGGCAAGCCGCGCTGATCGTCGGCCTGGTCGGCGGCGCGCTCGCGCTCTCGGGCACGCATCCCGAACAGGTCGCGCGGCTGTACACGAATTTCTTGCTGCTGCTCTCGAGTTGGGCGGCGCCTTGGGCCGGCGCGATGATCGCTAGCCGCGGCGCGGATAACTCGCGTCGCGTCTCCGGCGCGCTCGTCGGCTGGCTCGCCGGCCTCGTCGTCTCGTTCCCGTTCTACCAGCAGTCCTGGTTCGTCGGCCCAATTGCTGCGCACAATCCGCAGCTTGGCGATATCTCGTACTTCCTCGGCTTCGCCGTCGCATTCATCGTCGCGCGAATTGTGTCGGTCCCCGGCGCCAAACTCGGCGCCATGGCCGCCGAAACCTAACGCACCCGGGTGCACCGCGACTGATAGAATCCCGGTGGCGGCGGGATCCATCGGCCGTCCGCCGATAACCACTCATAGCCGTCGTCGATGAGGACATTGCCCTGCACGGTGATTCGCTCCCGTACCAAGGCCGCCGTTGGACTCTTCATGTAAACGAGCGTGTCCTTCAACCAATACTTGAATCGGTACGCACCGTAATTCATGATCTTGCTGCCGTTTCCATCGCGGCCAAAGACGTACGTGAACCGGTCATTCGGCGCATGAGGAACGTTGGAGCATTTCCAGGTTCCGAGAAGCGCCGAAAGGGTCAACTCAGTAAACAGGAAAGCCTCAACCGCAGCTGGCGCGTTCGCCCTTGACGGTTTCGATGACGCGGCGGGCGGTCCGGAAGGCTTCGGCCGCGATCGGGACGCCGCCGTAGACGCCGGCTTGGAGGAGAATCTCCGCGATCTCTTCCTCCGTGACGCCGTTGTTGAGCGCGCCGCGGACGTGCACTTCAAACTCGTGCCAACGCGCCATCACCGAGAGCATCGCGAGGTTGAGCATGCTGCGCGTCTTGCGTTCGAGCCCGGGGCGAACCCAAACGTTTCCCCAACAGAACTCCTCGGTGAAATCAATGAAGTGCTGGGAAAACGGGTCGGAACTCGTCTTCATGCGATCGACATGATCGGGGCCAAGCACCTCGCGACGGACGCGAGCGCCTTCAATTCGGTCCACAGCGATATACCTCGTGCCGGTTGGAGCGGTTGGCGCCGATTTAGCTGCCCGGACAGGGGCTCGGGCAGAGCTTGGCTTGGAACTGCTTCGCGACTGACAGCGGGATGCCGTAGCGCTTCACCATCATCGACGCGTAGGTGACGCCGCCGTCGGTGCCTAGGAAGTGCCACGCGCCGTTCGTTAGATGCAGCCAGGCCTGACCCTCGGCATTGCCGCCGCCGGTTCCGAAGGTACATTGCGCCCAGGTCTGGAGGATGAAGCACGCCGGCTGCTCGATGTCGCTGTTCCCGACCGACCTAAAGTGCGCGACCATCGCCGCGACCGCGGCCTTCTGCGCCGGGGTCGCCGCAGCTGCCGGAAGCGTCGCAAGTATTGCGAGCGTCGCGCCAAACGCGAGCGCTCGTCTTACAGATGTAAAGGTCGTCATGACCGTAGCCTTCTGGTTCACCGGGGTCATCGTCCTTTCGCCGATCGCGGGCGCTCAGGCTTGGGGCCTCAAAGTCTCGCCCTTCAGGCGACCAGTTCTCTCGCCAGCCGATTGTGCCGCGCGATCAGTTCGGGGAGGTCGACGTCGACGAGCGCGCCGTTGCGCACGCGAACGCGGCCCGCAATCACGTTCAAATCGACCTGTGGAATCCGGCAGAAGACGAGCGACGCGAGCGGATCGTGTACCGCGCCGCCGGCCGTCTGAAGCGTATCGATGCGCACGCCGATAAAATCGGCGGCCATGCCCGGCGCGAGCCAGCCGATGTCGTCGCGCCCGAGGACTTCGGCACCGCCGCGCGTCCCTAGGCGCAAAGCTTCGTGGGCGCTCATCGCTCCGGCACCATGCGCGACGCGCTGCAGCAGCATCGCCTGGCGAGCCTCGTCGAGCATGTGGCAGCCGTCGTTGGAGGCTGAGCCGTCAACGCCGAGACCGACGTGCATTCCGGCGCGCACTTGCGCGAGCAGCGGCGCGATGCCCGCGCCGAGGCGCATATTCGAGGTCGGACAGTGGGCGACGCCTGTCCGCGATGCACCGAGACGCTCGATCTCGTCGGGCGCGAGGTGCACCGCGTGGGCGTACCAGACGTCCGGCCCGCTCCAGCCGAGCGACTCCGCGAATGCGACGGGACGCTGTCCGAATTTTTCCAGACAGTACTGCTCTTCATCTTTCGTTTCGCAAAGATGCGTGTGCAGCGAGCAGCCGTGTTTGCGGGCAAGTTCGGCACTTGCGCGCATCAGCTCGGGCGAGACCGAAAACGGCGAGCACGGCGCGAGCACGACGCGCGTCATCGCGTGCCTGGCCGGGTCGTGGTGTTCGGCGATAACCCGCTCGCAATCGCGCAGGATAGCGGCTTCATCTTCCACCACGTCGTCGGGAGGAAGGCCGCCGCGCGAGCGGCCGACCGACATCGATCCGCGCGAGGCATGGAAGCGAACGCCCATCGCACGCGCGACCGCGATCTGATCGTCGACGCGCGACCCGTTCGGCCAGAGGTAGCCGTGGTCGGCCGCGGTCGTGCAGCCGGAGAGCATCAGCTCCGCGAGTGCGATGGCCGTACTCGAGCGCACGCCCTCGGGCGTGAGCTTGGCCCAAATTGGGTAGTGCGCCACCAGCCACGGAAAGAGTTCGGCATCTTGGCCCGCTGGTAGATTGCGCGTCAACGTTTGATAGAAGTGATGGTGTGTACAAATAAGACCAGGCAGGATCACCATCCCGTGCGCGTCGATGACTTCATCCGCTTTCGCCGGCAACAATTCATGCGAGCCAATCGCCTCGATAACGCCGTCCCGCGCAAATATTCCAGCATTGAGAACGCGGCGATCGCTATCGTCAAAGGTCGTCACAAGCGTGGCGTCGCAAACGAGGAGCGTGCTCATGTTCGGTCCCGGCCGATGACGCTCGATCGGCTCAACGCCGCGGACCGCGAGACGTTTGTTAACGCCATTGGTTTCGCATTCGAGAACTCGCCTTGGATCGCTGAAGCAGCGTGGGAACACCGCCCTTTCGCAAGCTTGGCGGTACTCCATTCAAGCATGGTCTCGCTCGTGACGGCAGCGTCAAGCGAGCGCCAAATTGCACTGATCGTAGCGCATCCCGATCTCGCCGGCCATTTGGCGCGCGCCGGCTGGCTCACGTCGGCCTCGGCTACCGAACAAGACCACGCCGGTCTCGACCAACTGACGGCGGACGAACTCGTGCACTTCGATCGACTCAACAGCGCGTACCACACACGCTTCGGGTTTCCGTTTGTGATCTGCGCGCGCGAAAATAACAAAGCGTCGATCATCGCCGCGCTCGAAGAGCGTCTTACGAACGACCGCGAGGCCGAGAGTGCGATGGCGCTCGCTGAGATCGCAAAGATCGCGCGGCTGCGGCTGGCCGGCGCCATCACCGCGTAAGGGCCTAGCGTTTGGCGCCCGCCGCCTTGAAGGCTGCCCAGCCGCCGTACTGCGAAACGTCCTCGTATCCGCGCTCCTCGATCAAGCTGCGCGGATAGATCATCGCCCGAACGGTCGATCCGTCCTCGAGCACGATGTCGCCTTCATAGAGATCGGGCGGTTCGCCTGCCATCAAATTCGCGTATTGCTCGGGCGTAAATTCATACAGCTCGCCGGCAATCGAAACGCCGCCTTCGGATACTTCGTAGATCCCGGGATGCCGATCGCGCACGGAATACAAGCGATAGCGTGGCGCAGTCTTCGCTTCACCTACAAAGGGGGCGCCGAGCAAATTACCGTGATCGGGCTGACCACGCAAGGCGGAGCCGCAAATAAAAAAGCGCATTACGATCCTTTTGAGAGGAGCCGATCGACCGCGACGATCGACTGCATGAGTGCTTCGACGCCGAGTTCCAAATCCTCGGGCTTGGTGTACTCCTCGCCGACGTGGCTGCGGCCACCCTGGCTCGGGACGAAGATCATCGCGGCCGGAGCAACCGTCGCGACGCACATGGTATCGTGGCCTGCTCCGCTCGGCACGTCCATCGTCCGCACGCCGAGTGGACGGATTGCGGCCTCGACTGCCTCCCGTAGCCGCGCATCCATCGGAACCGCGCGACGCCGTTCGAGCGGCTTGATCGTGGCCGTAACGCCGCGCTGGATTTGAACCCGGGCGCATTCATCGCGCAACTCAGCATCGAGCCGCTCGACACGCTCGTCGTCAACGCTCCGTGCATCGACGCGAAAGACCACGCTGCCGGGCACGATGTTCGTTTGATTCGGCTCGACCACGACGTGTCCGACCGTGACGACGCACTCGCCCAGCACGAGCGCGCGGGATTCCAACGCTAAGGCGATCTCCGCCACCGCGGAAAACGCGTCGTGTCGCACGATCATCGGCACGGTTCCGGCGTGGCCGGGTTCGCCGACGATCTCGACCTCATGCCGGCCCTGGCCGGCGATCGCCGTCACAACGCCGAGTCGCGCCCCGGCGCGTTCCATGATCGGCCCCTGTTCGATGTGTAGCTCGAGGCATGCAGCCGGTCGCGGAAATGCATCGCGCACCGGAACGTCGGGCAGGAGACCGCTCGGACTCCGGCGCGCATCCGCGAAACCCATACCATCGTCGCCGACGAGTGCATCGATCTCGGCGAGCGTATTCAAGCCGGCGTAGGTCCCACTACCCAAGCAACCCATCGGAAAGCGGCTGCCTTCTTCGCCCGCCCACGCAACGGCTTCGAGCGGATGCTCGGTGACGGTTCCCGCGGTCGCAATGACTTCGAGCGCGCAGAGCGCAGCGACGACACCATACGCGCCGTCGTAAGCGCCGCCGGTGCGTACCGTATCGAGATGCGAACCGATGACGATCGGCGGATGGTCGCCGCGGCCTTCGCGCCGCGCGAACAGATTGCCGGCGCGATCTTGCGAAAGCGCGAACCCGGCGGCTCGGGCCCAGCCCGCGAACGTGCGGCGCGCCTCGTGTTCGGCCGCAGTGAACAGTCCGCGATCGATACCGGCCTCGTACGCGCCGAGTTTAGCGAGTTCGGCGAGCCGCGCGACGACCGGCGTCCGCGCAAGCGTCACCGATACTTCTCGGCGGGATGGTGCGCGATCCAATGGCGCGCGATATCGATGCGCCGCGCGATCCACACGTCGTCGCGGCCGCAAATGTAGTCCAAGAAGCGCCCGAGCGCCGCCGCGCGGCCCGGACGGCCCGCAAGGCGCGTGTGCAAACCGACCGACATCATCTTCGGGTGCGTCTTGCCCTCCGCGTAGAGCACGTCGAACGTATCTTTCAAGTATTCGTAATACCCGCTCGGCGCCGTGAAGCCCGGCGGGACTGAAAACTTCATGTCGTTGACATCGAGCGTGTAGGGAATCACGAGGTGCGATTTGTCGCCGACGCGCACCCAGTACGGAAGATCGTCGTCATACGCATCTGAGTCGTAGAGAAATCCGCCGTCTTCGACGACGAGCCGGCGCGTGTTCTCGCTCGGTGCGTACCGGCAATACCAGCCGAGCGGCCGCTGACCGATCGTCCTCTCGATCGAGGCGACCGCGCGTTGCATCTGCGCGCGCTCTTCGTCGATCGGCATATTCTGGAAGCCGATCCAGCGCCAGCCGTGCGAGCAGACCTCGTAGCCGGCTGCGGCGATCGCGCGCGCGGCCTCAGGATTGCGCTCGAGCGCGAGCGCCGCGCCGAAGACCGTTATGGCGAGGCCTCGCTCTTCGAACATTCGCATCAAACGCCAAAAGCCGGCGCGGCTGCCGTATTCGTAGACCGATTCGACGATGAGATCCCGCTTGCCGGGGCCGAGCGTCGCACCCGGCACTTCGGTAAGATACATTTCGGACGTCTCGTCCCCGTCGGGAATCGAGTATTCCGAGCCCTCTTCGTAGTTCATCACGATCTGCACGGCGATCCGCGCGCCGTTCGGCCAGGCCGCGTGCGGTGGCGTCCTTCCGTAGCCGATCAGATTGCGCGGGTAGGGCTCCATCTGCGGCACTTACGCCCCCACAGAATCAGCGTCCCCCTGATTGCTTACGATGAAAGCCGGGTTCAAGTTCGAATGCAGCGGAGATGGCTGAGGAACGACTTGGGATTCTCGTCGGCGGCGGACCCGCTCCCGGCATCAACGGCGTCATCGCTTCGGCGACGATCGAAGCGCTCAATAGTGGACTGCACGTCGTCGGCATGTACGACGGCTACGAGCACATCGCGCGCGGCGATATCTCGCAGGTTACGGACCTGACGCTCGACGACGTCTCCCGCATCCACGCGACCGGCGGCTCGATCTTGCGCACGTCCCGTACGAACCCAGCCAAGGACGAGGCGACGCTGGCGCGTTGCGTCGAGTCGCTGCTCGCGCTCGACCTGCGCTACTTGATTGCGATCGGGGGCGACGATACGACCTACGGCGCGACCAGAATTGCCGAACGGACCGCCGGGCGGATCGGCATCGCGACGGTTCCTAAGACGATCGACAACGATCTGCCGCTGCCCGACAACGCACCGACTTTCGGCTTCGAAACGGCGCGCGCCGTCGGCGCCGGCATCGTCGAGAATCTCATGGAAGACGCGCGCACCGCGTCGCGCTGGTATCTCGCGGTCACGATGGGCCGCAAATCGGGCTCGCTCGCGCTCGGCATCTGCAAAGCGTCGGGCGCGACGCTCGCGATCATCCCCGAAGAGTTTCCGGCCGGAACGATCCAACTCGCCTCGATCGTCAATACGATCGTCGGCGCGATCGTCAAGCGCCTGGCCAGCGGACGCGATCACGGCGTCGCGGTGATTGCCGAGGGTTTCGTCGAACGCCTCTCGCCGGCCGATCTCGCCACGATGTCCGATGCATCGCGCGATGCATACGGCAACGTGCGCCTCGCCGAGATTCCGATCGGCTCGGTCTTGCGCGACGCTGTGCGCGAACGCTTGAAAGAGCTGGCCGTCGAAATGACGGTCGTGCCCAAGGACATCGGCTACGAGTTGCGCTGCGCCAAGCCCGTGCCGTTCGACGTCGAGTACACCCGCACGCTCGGCTACGGCGCGGTCCGCTACTTGCTCAAGGGCGGTAGCGGCGCGTTGATCGCGCTTTCGGGCGGCCGTGTGCAGCCGGTGACGCTCGACGAGCTGCTGGATCCACAGACCGGCCGCGTTCGGATTCGGATGGTCGACATCGCGACCGAATCGTACGAGGTCGCGCGCGAATACATGATCCGGCTCGAACCGGACGATTTACGCGAGCCGAACCTTTCCCGGCTCAGTGCCGAGACAAATCTGAGCGCGACCGAGTTCGCCGCACAGTTCGAGCGACTCTTCGAGGCGGCTCGGTAGCTACGGAGTCGCGACGGCGACCGCTTCGGTCGTATGCGCCGTTTCGTCACCCTCGACCGACTTGAATCCGATCTTCTGGAGTGACCCCCGCCGGAGCT